>NZ_JAUBRM010000132.1:0-12676 GCF_036701905.1 Microcoleus sp. MON2_D5 | reverse complement strand
CCTTTCATTTATTATCAAACTTTCCTATTTTACCATAGAAATTCATATTTACATCTCAAATGGAATTGCTATATAATCAATTCTTGAAATAAAGGAGTCATATTTTACATCAGCAGGGAAAAGTTCTTTCAGAAATTCTCTTAGCTGTTGTCCTGGGTTAATGTTATTTTTATCGACACTTTTTTGCATTGGATAACTCTCTTTGAATTTTCTCTCCCACTCAAATGAATAATCGTTGCTTTTAATTGTAATACTTTCCTTTTTTCGCTTTGCTCCTTCGCTCCTATATTTCAAGACGATCTACTACAGATTTATTGTAGTAATCAATTATCCCACTTTTTTTGCATTACTACATCGCTTTTTAATATTTCTTAACTACTATGATCACTCTAGCAGTTCAATTTTCCCTAGTCGAACATTAGCCCAAAGCGTTTTCAGAATATCCACCTCATAAAGTATACTGTATGCAATTTGCATATTTCTGGTACATTGTCGCACTGAGCGACCAATTACAACCTAACACTGTTTTAGCCCGAGCGCTGGACGGAGAGTGGCGGGCAATCTTTCGGGGAGAAGATGAACAAGCTGTCGCATTGCGCGATCGCTCTCCTTATGCGAAACCCGACAAACAGGAAGTATTATACTGTATGGCTGCACTACAACCCTAACCAACCTCGAAGAGATTGCTCAAGTCGCTCAGCATCAGAATCCGCTAACTTGCCAATTGTCGTTAGAACCAAGCTTTCCTGCACTGTATACAAACCTCGCTTGACTGCTGTAGCCACATTTAACCCTGCTGTTGACCATTCAGCAAGTACGAACTCACCCTCCAGTAAGGATGCAGTTTTGCTTGTCAATGGCACAATCATAATGTCTTGAGATACGTGCGGCGCACTCACAACAATTGCTGGTCTTACCTTAGAACTAGACAAGTCTGAAAAGGGATATCTAACCAAAATTATGTCATTTTTAGAGTAGCTGGGCATAGACATCATCCTCAGTATTATCCCAAACTGTATCTAGTGATGTTTGACTGGCTTGAAGCCAAAACTCAGCTTCTTCATCAGGTAAAACTGTTACTAATACTTTTGCCCCTTCGGGTAATTCTGATAACTCCAGCAGTTCAATTTTCCCTTGTCGAACAGTAGCCCAAAGTGTTTTTAGCATATCCACCTCATAAACTGTGCTTTATGCAATTTGCAGATTTCTGGTAGGTTGTCGCACTGAGCGACTAATTACAACCTCACACACATAGATCGAGGCAGTATTTAAGCCTGATTTAGGATCAATTTAACACAAGTTCTGGCTGCTGAGTCTCAAATAAGGGGCGAGTTACCTGACGCAGTAGCACTGTTTCTAAACTGCCCTCTACTACATTTTCTGCTTCTATTTCTAACTCGCCCCACAATAGCCGATCGCCTTGATTGGGCATTTTACCTAAATTGTGGATCACGAATCCGGCGATTGTTTGGTAAGCTTGGTCAGTCGGCAGGTGTAACCCGAGTTTTTCGTTAACTGCTGTCACTTCCCATAGGCCAGAAATCAGTGCCGAATGAGCATCTTTTTGAAGGAGAGTTGCCTCGGAATGTGACAGCAGCGGTTGAGACTGTTTACTGGTAATCCAACCAGTCAGCAGCCGCACGGTACCGTTGAGAATTGCTAGCAGCGGCCACAGTAATTTTGAGCAGATTTCGAGGGCCGGCATCAGTAGCAAAGCGGTGCGTTCAGGGGCGTGGTTTGCTAATACTTTGGGAATGAGTTCTCCTAAGACTATTTCTACGTAAGTTACTAAGATAAAAGCTGCGGGAACTGCGATCGAATGAGCCGTCAGCACGGCCGGCAAATGACCGATCGGCAATTTGTCGATCCACGGTTCGATCCAGTGTACAGTCGCTCCCTCACCCAACCAACCCAACAGCAAACTTCCTGCTGTTGTGCCAGTTTGAGTCACAGACAGGTAATGCGGTATGTTGTTCTGAGCTTGGTGGACGAGTTCGGCGGTTTTAGCGGTTGGGCGATCGTCCAAGTGGGCGAGTTGGCGGATTTGATGGCGATCGGCTGATACTAATGCTAGTTCTGATGCCACAAAAAACGCGATTAAAAGTGTTAAGCCCAGCAACATTGCTAATCTCAGCATTGTTTGAGCGACTTCTATTTCCAGGCAAGTAAGGTTGTTCAAGATAGATATCTAATATGATAGATGTTTTAGGTTAATTCTTTTATTTTAGCTTGGGATTCAGAGAGGTTTATTCCCCGAGATTTCGGATATCCCCACTACCCTTATTCGTAGGTGCGCCTCGGCACACCTTACCCGTAGAACTTGTGAACTCTTTCTCTTCTCTTCCTTCGCGCCCTTGGCGTCTTCGCGGTTCGTTTTAACTGAGATATTGCACCATTCTCAATTACTTGTTTAGGAACAGGCATCTTGCCTGTTCCACAAGAGATGAATTTTATTGTGGAACAGGCATCTTGCCTGTTCTTGAGAATGGTGCAAGATGATTGCACCATTCTCAATTACTTGTTTAGGAACAGGCATCTTGCCTGTTCCACAAAAGATGAATTTTATTGGGGAACAGGGATCTTGCCTGTTCTTGACAATGGTGCAAGATGTGAGTTAAAAAAAAGCATCTAATTCACAACACCGGAACTCATTGCTGTATCAACTCTCCCTTACTCCCCGGAGCGAGTTAATTTCCGTAAAAGTCTGCACCGGATCGGACTTCAACCCGCCTTGAATGTAATTCAACTTCACTTCTTCTAACAAATCCGACACCAGCGACTGCAATTCCCCGAGAGTTTTCTCATCTTGCAATTCCCGCCGCAAACTTTGATTAAATTCTTGGCTGAAATTATCTAGAATTTTTCGACCTTTATCGTCTTCATAAGTATTAGCTACCACATCCACAGCAGTTTGAGCCAAATAATTCGCTACCTGTTCCGTCATCTCCGTCGGCAAAATGTTAATCGGAGAGAAATTTTGCAGGATTTGATAAAAATCCGACTGTTTGATGGTTGTTTCCAAATTGTGATGCAGCAATTCTTCCAAATCCGGTTGCACCTGCGGCAAAACTTTGTAAATTGTCAGATCCAAAATCCGCTTGGTAATTTGTTCGATCGTATTTTCCTGATTGACGTGAAGGTAGGGCTGCTGCGCCAGCAACATCTGCGCCGCGTCGCCCTGTTTGATCGAATTTTTAGCTTGATTGATAAACCGCACCATCATGTATTCCGAGATCGTATTGGCTAAATAAGCCACCGGTTCGTAGGTAACTTGAGCAACTGCGCGATCGAGATTCACCAAACCCGACTTGTGAAGGCGCACCAATACTGGCAGAATCCGCCACCCCTGCCAAATCGGTATCACCAGAAACACCTCGTACCAGCGCCTGAGCACAAAATCAAACCAAGTTACCCCCGGTTTACGGCGGGTGTGGAACAGACTTTTAATCAAAAATTCCGCCCCAAAAAAAACGATAAAAAACGTATCAATTCGCCAAAACTGGTCAGCGCTTTTCAAATATTCGGGATTAGCTAAACTCGAATCAATGCCTTTTATCGGGTCATAAATTTTAACTAAACCCGGAAAATAGCTCTGATAAACAGGGCGCAACTGAAGGTAATTGAAATGGAAAAGCACCAGCAAGAAATTGACCACCGCTACTAATGCGCTCAGTTTTGCCCAAGAAATTGTTTTTTTGGACGATTTTACATCGGTCTTGTTAACAGTTGTGTGGGAATCTGACATAAAAGTAATCTTCCGAATTTGCTAATTGATAAATCTATCTTGTGGCCGAGGCTAAAAAACTCTTAACCTATTATAATCCCTGGGACGATAAGTATAAGGAAACCAAAGACCGTGAACTTAAAAACAGTCATATCGCTGCTCAAACAAACTTTTACTGAATGGCAAGAAGATAAAGCGCCAACCCTAGCCGCCGCCCTAGCCTATTACACAGTTTTCTCCCTCGCCCCGCTACTAATTATCGTAATTGCGATCGTCGGTGTAGTCTTTGGTCCAGAGGCAGCCCAAGGTCAAATCGTCGCCCAACTCCAAAGTTTAATCGGCAAAGATGGCGCCCAAACCGTCCAAGAACTCATCCTCAAAGCCTCCGAACCAAAGTCAGGAATGATTGCTACTTTAGTCGGCATCGCTACACTTTTGTGGGGCGCTTCCAACGTGTTTACTAATCTCAAAGAAGCCCTCAATACTATTTGGAATGTTTCACCGCCTCCCGGACAAGGCATCTGGGGATTCCTGAAAGACCGCGTATTGTCTTTTGCAATGATTTTAGGCATAGGCTTTTTACTGCTAGTATCTTTAGTAATTAGCGCCGTTTTAGCCGCCGTCAGCTATTGGTTGAACAACTGGCTGCAATTACCAGTCGGCATTTGGCAGATTGTGGACTTTGCTATCTCCTTTGGCGTAGTTACGCTGCTTTTTGCCTTAATTTACAAACTTTTGCCCGATGTCCATCTTGCCTGGAATGATGTTTGGATCGGCGCCGCCATCACCTCAGTGCTGTTTACGATCGGCAAATCCCTAATTGGAGTTTACCTCGGAGGTAGCGGTATTGCCTCTACCTACGGTGCTGCGGGGTCGTTCGTGATTATCCTGCTTTGGATTAATTATTCCGCTCAAATTCTGTTCTTAGGTGCCGAGTTTACCCAAGTTTGGGCTAACAGATACGGTTCCCGAATGCAAGGTTCGCGAAACAATATCCTCAACAGCGAAAACGGAGAATCCTCCGCACGCAAACCTCGGAAGAAATCTTAACATTACACAAACGGGAAATTTGAGGTTAAACAAGAATTCCTAGTTTGAGATAAGAAGTAAGAAGCAGAACGCAGAAGGAAGAGGGAAAAAGGCAGAAGGCCGAAGGCGGAAAGAAAGAAAAATTTTCAAGGCAATAATTTTGCTTTTTTTTTCTCTGACCCTGTAACATTCTGTCTTCGGGGCCACCTACTTCTGCTTTCTCCAAATCCCTACCAATTTATCCAGAGAAGTAAAAATTATACCTTCGACTGACCTCGCATCTCGAACACCAAGCTGAAAGCAGGTTCGAGTTTTACACCGACCAGAATCCGGCAAATTCCCTTCACCCTCATTAATTTCTATTTAGATTATCTAGAGTTTGATCTGCTGCACGTCTCTGTCAGCAGAAGGAAGTCGTATGTCAATTTTTCTCTGCAACTTATCCCTTCAGGATGATTTCTCGATCCCGCATTTTGACTTTAATACAAATTAGCTAGAAGATTCCAGTCCCGGCGCAGCAGCCAAAATTGAACTTCAATCTTCTCCTGAAATATTTTTAATTTTTGGTAAACAATCATGATTTCATTAACTAAAAAACGTATCGCTATTATATCGGTACACGGTGATCCCTCAGTGGAAATTGGCAAAGAAGAAGCGGGCGGGCAAAATGTTTACGTGCGTCAAGTAGGAGAATCTCTGGCGAAACAGGGGTGGCAAGTTGATATGTTCACCCGCTCATCCGATCGCCAACAAGCAAGAATTGTACAGCACAGTCCGAATTGCCGAACAATTCGGCTAGTAGCAGGGCCACAAGAATTTATTCCCCGCGATGAACTCTACGGATATTTACCAATCTTTGTTCAAGAATTTCAGAAGTTTCAGTTAGAGTCAGGCGTTCAATATCCGTTAGTTCACACAAATTACTGGCTGTCTTCTTGGGTGGGAATGGAGTTGAAAAAATCGCAACCTCTGCTGCAAGTTCACACTTACCATTCTTTGGCAGCAATTAAATACAAGTCGGTTTCGACAATTCCGATGATTGCCAAAACCAGGCTGCAAGTAGAAAAAACACTTTTGGAAACAGCCGATCGCGTGGTGGCTACCAGTCCCCAAGAAAAAGAACACATGAGGTCTCTGGTTTCCTCAAAAGGCAATATTGACATCATTTCCTGCGGTACCGACACTGAACGGTTCGGCTCGATCGCCCGAGCGACCGCCCGCCGCCACTTGGGAATAGCCCCCGAAACCAAAGTCGTGTTGTACGTCGGCCGTTTCGACCGCCGCAAGGGCATCGAAACCTTAGTCCGCGCCGTCAGTCGGTCGGCGGTGCCCAAAGCCGATTTAAAACTCATAATTGGTGGCGGGTGGCGTGCGGGGGAAAGCGATGGCAAAGAGCGCGATCGTATCGGCAGCATCGTTGAAGAACTCGGGCTGAGCGACATTACCAGTTTTCCCGGCGCCTTGAGCCGAGACATTCTCCCCGGCTACTACGCCGCCGCCGATGTGTGCGTCGTTCCCAGCCACTACGAACCCTTCGGTTTAGTCGCCATTGAAGCGATGGCCTGCGGCACGCCCGTAATCGCCTCCGACGTGGCAGGGCTCAAATATACTGTAGTGCCGCAAGAAACAGGTTTGCTCGCGCCGCCGAAAAATGAAGCAGCCTTTGCCGAGGCGCTCGATCGCTTGTTAGCTGACTCAGTATGGCGCCAGCAACTCGGACACACAGGCCGCAAGCGCGTCGAAACCTATTTCAGTTGGAACGGTATCGGCTCCCAACTGGGTCAACTTTACACTCAACTGCTCGAACAATCGGCCCTTGAGCTTGACCCGGTGAGCGCTTAGTAGTATCACTTAGTATAGTTGAAGCGAGTTTCCCTTGAGCCCCTGTTTCACTCATCCGTTCTAACTGGGAACCTTCAACTAGAAGTGATATCAGGAGGTACTCTTGTACGCACCAGAACATCTGGGAAGCCATCTACAACCCATTTCAGACATCGAGCTAATTCGCCTGTGGGTGGAGGGCCAATCCCCCCGCAGCAAGCGCTTTAGCTGGCAGGCGGCCCACCGTTTTCGGCTGTTTGTAGAAAAACCGCTGGCAGAAGTGACTCTGACAGATGTCGAGACTTTCGCCGCAGCAATGAGAGCTCGGAAACTTGCAGCGGGTTTCTACAACCAAACCTTGCTAGCGCTGAAATCGCTGTTCGCCTTCGGCCAGCAAACGGGAATCTTGCCCGCAGCTCTCCCTCTGCACGGGTGGCCGGTGCGGCAGCGCAGGCAACTTTCCAAACGCCTTCGTTTTCAACTTTCTTGGGGTTTCTTAATCTGTTTGTGCTTTTTCTTAGGTCGAATGACGCCGAGGCTGCTGTGGGGACAATCGGTCTCGGTAGAAAGCTCGCCCACCCCGAAACGCCTGCTGGAAGTTGCGGTCCTCGATTCACCAGACAAAGGAGAGAATAACATCGAGATCGATCGGGAACCCGAAACTGCAACCCTCAATTCACCAGAGCCCATACAGGATCACACACTCGATAGCATCGGCCCGGAACGTCGAGTGAAAGCCTTTCTCGACACAATTGCCGCCGCCGAAGGAACCGCTAGCGCCGACGGCTACCGCACCCAGTACACCGGCACGAAATTTGTCAGCTTTCAAGATCATCCTAGGGAAATGAGGTGCGGTCGCCGCTATGGCAAAAAACTCTGTTCCGACGCAGCGGGGCGATATCAGTTTCTCAGCACCACTTGGGACAGATTTGCCAAAAAATTTGGCGTCCGCGATTTCAGCCCAAAAAATCAAGATTTGATGGCTATAGAGTTAATCCGAGAAAAAGGTGCATTAGAAGATATAGAAGCGGGTCGATTGGAGCCAGCAGTGAGAAAACTCGCTTACATCTGGCCTTCTTTTCGCCGTTATGGCGGTTCTGTGGAATCGTCGATGCCCAAACTCGAAGCAATGTACCTGCAAAATTTGGGGATTGACCGCCCAGGATTGGTTGTTAGTAATTAGTGAATAGTCCCCGGACGAGTTTAGATTGGGGTTTGGCAATTTTGGATTAAATTTTGACATCCAAAATTGAAAATGGGGGAGTTATGGGTGATTTCTATTCTTCGGAAATTTAAAAATTAGGCTAATTTTCCATCTTCCAGGTGAAGGATGCGATCGGCAATATCCAAAATTCGGTTATCGTGGGTTACTAACAAAATAGTACAACCCTGTTCTTTGGCAAGTTGCTGCATCAAATTCACCACTTCGCGACCGGATTTGCTGTCCAGGGCGGCTGTGGGTTCGTCAGCTAAAACAATTTGCGGTTGGCTGACCAAAGCGCGGGCGATCGCAACTCTTTGTTTCTGTCCTCCCGACAAATCATCTGGATAATAGTTAATCCGCTGTTCCAGTCCTACTAACTCTAGCATTTTTGCAGAGCGATCGCGCATTTGGGAACGCGACAAATTCCCGTGAACTTCCAAACCCATTTGCACGTTTTGCAGCGCCGTCAAACTGCGGTGCAAGTTGTGCGCCTGAAAAATATAGCCTATTTTGCGTCGCGCCTTTACCAATTGGTCTGAACTCGCTTTGCACATCTCTTGACCGAGAATTTTGAGACTTCCGGATTGACCGGATCTCAGTCCGCCAATCAAAGTTAAAAGTGTTGTTTTTCCAGAACCGGAAGGTCCCGTCATCAGCACGATTTCACCTGCATTAATTTCGAGATTAATGTCAAAAAGTACCTGTTTTCGCAGTTGACCTTGACCGAAGTAGTGGTCGAGTTGGTGCGCGGAAACTACAGGTGCAGGACTCTGTAATGCGTTGTTTGTTGGGTAGAGAGTAGTAGAGTTCATAACTTTTTGGTTTGAGGTTTTAGATTAAAGAATAAATCGCTTTCGTCGCCGACAATGCAGAAAAAAAACAAGAGAATGATTACAAAAAATATGTGTTTAGTCAGGACTTTATAGTAATCCTAAATCATTTGTGAATTTCTTACTCCTTCCCCTTGATAAGGGGAGGGCTGGGGTTGGGTAAAAAATTTACGACTCATTTATGATTGCTATATACAAAATTTGGTTTTAATACCCCCTTTATTCTTTAGTCTGGGGAGGCGGACTTCGTTTGTGTACAAAGGTTTCAACCGCCGAGTCTTATAAACTGATTCAGTTTCCCTTAAAACATATCTGCCGGGTCGGCTGCTTGCAGTTTGCGAGTGGCAATTGATCCAGAAATAGTGCACATAATTACGTTCAAAAGTAATACTATAAATGCTCTAAGCAGCGTCATATAAAGGGGCAAATTTGTAGCTTTGCGAGTTAAAGAGTAGAGTCCGAGAGAGACTCCTACTCCCGGCAAAAAACCGAGGACGGAAAGAATTAGAGCTTCTTCAAAAACGATGCCGAGTAAATAAACATTGCGATAGCCCATCGCTTTGAAAGTAGCGTATTCTCCCATGTGGTCGCTGACATCGGTTGAGAGAACTTGATAAACAATAATGACACCAACTACAAAACCCATCGCGACGCCTAAATTAAACACAAAGCCGATCGCAGTATTCTTAGCCCAATAGTTTTTCTCAAAATCGATAAATTCTTGTTTGGTTAGTACCTTGACATCCGGCGGTAAGTATGCTTTCAAAACTTGTTGAACTTCCACGGGGTCAGCACCCGGTTGCAGTTGAATTAACCCGGCATTAACACTCGCGGCGTTTTGTCTGGGAAACAGGCGCAGGTAATTTTGATCGCTAGTCATCAAAATACCGTCGGCGGCAAAAGATGCTCCAACTGTGAATAAACCGCTGACGTTAATCGTGCGTCGCTCGACCTCAGCTTTAACGGCTTTTCCTCGATCGATTTGCGCGATCGTCCCTTGGTAGTCTCCCCTAGAAGCTCGATCGAACAACACGGTATCCGGCAATTTAATCGCCCTCAAATTTTGGTTAACTTCTGGAAGCGCAAACGCAGGGCGATCGGGATTGAAACCCACCACCATCAGCGACGTTTCGCGCCGAGTTTCGGGATTTTTCCAGTTAGCAATTTTCACGTAAAGCGGCTCTGCTGATTTTACACCCGGTACGTTCATTGCTTGATACAATCTGCGCCTGGGGAAGGAAGACAAATTAATCAAATTTCGCGCTTGAGGGTGAATCAAAACTAAGTCTGTTTGCAAGGCTTGGTGCAGCCGCGTATTGCTGGTGTAAAGCGCATTTTGAAAGCCTAACTGCATGAACATCAAAACGTCAGCAAAGGCAATTCCTGCTACTGCAACGATCATTCGCCCTTTGTCGTGACTCAGTTGCAGCCATCCGAGGGGAGTTCTGCGTCTTAATTGTTGTAAGGGTTGGATGAGTCCAATCATAGGATTTTAGATTTGAGATTTTGGATTTGGGATTGAAGAGATAGGACTGAGGGTTTACTCTCTTCGTACTGAAAGAATATGTAATTATAGAACCGCGAAGACGCGAAGGACACGAAGGAAGAGAAAAGAAGAAGTAGAGAGTTTTCGAGCGGGAAGGGAGGAACATTTTTTACTTAATCTTTAATTTCCCCGATCGCCACTTTGACTTGCAAATTGGTTAATCCCGCTACTTTCTGGCTGGAAGCTGCATCCAAACGCACTTTTACTTCCACAATTCGACTATCAATATTCGCAGAAGGATCGGTGTTAACAATGTTTTGCCGCTGTACTTGCAAACCAATATATTCGACAGTTCCGCGCAATTCGCCGATCAAAGCATCGCTAGTAATTTTGGCGGTTTGTCCGAGGCGTACTTTGTCCACATCGCTTTCGTAGATTTCCGCAACAGCCAGCATCTCGCGAGTTTGTCCCAGTTCGACAATGCCGTCGTTTCCCACCCTTTCCCCCGGATGCGTGTGAATTTTCAGGACTTGGGCGTCTCTGGGAGCACGGATGTAAGCTAGATCCAGATTGGCTTTGGCGCCTTTGGCTGCTGAAGCGGCGGAACTGACTTCGGCGGCGGCTGCTGCTATGTCAACGGGGCGCACTTCGGCGATGCGATCGAGATTTGCCACGGCTTCATTAATCTGCTGTTGTCGAGATTCCTGAATTTGGCTGAGTTTGGCTTGGGCTTCGTTAATCTGTTGTTGGCGCGATTGTTGAATTTGGTTGAGTTTGGCTTGGGCTTCGTTAATTTGTTGTTGGCGCGATTGCTGAATTTGATTTAGTTTTGCCTTTCCTTCGTTGAGTTGCTGTTGAGTTGTTTCGGCGGCGAGGCTTTTGCTGTCGCTAGTTGAGGCGGAAATTGCTCCCTGTTCATAGAGTTGGGAGTACCGCCGATCCTCGCTTTGGGCGTTGCGGAGTTCGGCTTGTAGGCGGGCAATTGCGGCTTTTTGAGTTTGAATTTCCCCTTGCTGTTCGGCCCTGATGCGGGCAATTGTGGCTTCTTGCGCTGCGATTTCGGTGCTGCGATCGACTTCTAGGCGCGCAACGATCGCCTGTTGCGCTGCGATCTCGTTGCTGCGATCGGCTAATAAACGGCTAATAGTCGCTTTTTGGGCTTGGATTTCGCCGTTTTTGGCTCCAGCTTTCACTTTTGCTAGATTTTCCTCGGCGACGCGCACTTGTTCTTGAGCTTGGTCGAGGGCGGCTTGCAGGCGATCGCGACTGTCCAAAATTGCGATCGCTTGGCCTGTTTTCACCCTGTCTCCCTCTTTCACCAAAAGTCGATCGATCCGGTTTCCTTCCGCCGCACCGGAGGCGGAGACTTTAATTACTTCTCCTCTGGGTTCCAGTCGTCCCAAGGCTGTAACTGTTGTTAATTGGGATGCTGCGACGGCTGCTGCTGCTGCTACTGCGTTGGGATCGGGTATGCGCGATCGCCAGATCGTGTAGCCTGTGGTTCCCCCTGCAGCCAGGGTTGCTACTGCTGCCACAACTAGGAGTTGTTTAACTAGGGATGGAGTTGAGGATAAGCCGTCGGCTGTTGGTTGGTGTACCATGACACACCTCATCATTTAGGTTGCTAAAACTAAACCGTTTAGTTCTAAACTAAATACTAAACCGTTCAGTATAATGATGTCAAGACCCGAAGCAAGAATTACAAAGACAAGCGATGGCCAGGACAAAACCCAGCGAACCAGACAGCGCCGCAGCAAGTGACAAAACCGAGCAAATCCTGCAAGGTGCGATGCAAGAATTTTTAACCCACGGCTACGCGGGCACGAGTATGGACAAGGTAGCGAAGACGGGGGGAGTTTCCAAAGCCACGGTTTACAGCTATTTTGCAGATAAAGAAGGATTATTCGTGGCCTTGGTACAGCGGCTGGCGCGAGAAAAAGTCCATTTTACAGTTCTGGATGAAGAACCGGCCGTAGCGCTGCGATCCGTTGCCACCACTCTATTAGAGCAGGTGACGCAGGAACCTGAATTCCTCAATTTTGTGAGGTTAGTGATTGCGGAATCAGGGCGTTTTCCCCAGCTAGCGCAGACTTTTGTGAAAAACTTAGCTAAACCGGGTATCGAGCGGCTTACTCAATATTTCGCATCGCATCCAGAGTTAAAATTGCCAGATCCGGAGGCAACGGCGCGGATTTTTATTGGATCGCTGGTATATTTCCAGTTAACGCAGCATATGATGCACGGCAAAGATATTATCCCAATGGAGCGCGATCGACTGATCGACGGTCTGCTGCACTTGATTTTATCCGCGCAGTCGAATTCCTAAGTGCGATTGACAGAATTTAGGAATTTTATTTGAGAACGATCGCAGCCATAAAGAGCGAGATCCCTTTATGGCTGCGATCGCAGGTTTTAGTCAGGTGTTTTTCCTAACCTGTCCCTCAATTCCTCCGCCGATAACTGTGGCAGTTGTTCTACAAACCATGTCAATTCGGCCACAGGCAATCCAATACGGTTCAGTTAAGGGCTAGGCAGTGCTTAAAACAATAAATACAGGAGGATTCATTATTATTCCAGTACCT
>NZ_JAUBRM010000131.1:0-12698 GCF_036701905.1 Microcoleus sp. MON2_D5 | reverse complement strand
TGTCATATCACCAATGGCAAACACTTCTCTCTAATAGTAGCTTAAATTTACTCCATCCTTTCCTTCAGGGCACTACCAAATAGAAGAACAGGAGAATGAAACGCTATTCTGCGTTTGTCCTGTGGTGAGACAATATGTAATATCAAATCCAGTTTGTTGATACTTTCCGACAGTCCGGCAGGGGTTTAAACCCCTGCCTCAAAGCTAAACTCGGTTAAAACCGACTACAGAATGTGATGAAAATGCAATTAATTGTAGTCCTCTTTTAGAGGACTTTCGCTGTGAGACAGGGGTTGAAAACCCCTGTCGGAGTGGAAGTCAAACGAGAGATTCGATCGAAAATATGAATACTGCTGAACCTTCATTAACTAAAACAGAATTAAGAAAATCCCTCCTCCACACCCGCAAATCCCTATCAGCACAAGAATGGAGACAAAAGAGCGATCGCCTCTGCAACCGCCTTCAAAACTCGCCCCTATTCACCCAAGCAAAAACAATCCTCGCCTACTTCAGTTGTCGCCAAGAACCAGATTTAAGTCCCCTATTTACATCTTCTGTGGAGGAGGCATCTTGGCTGCTCAATTTTGGAGACAGGCAAGATGCCTGTCCCACAAATGCCATTCCCACCCCTAAAAAATGGGGATTTCCCCGCTGTGTCGGCAAAGAGCTATCTTGGCACATCTGGCAGCCCGGAGATGTTTTACATACTGGAGCTTATGGCATACTAGAACCCCTGCCGGATGCTCCTAAAATAGACCACTCAGAAGTAGATTTAATGCTCGTACCCTCAGTAGGCTGCGATGTTCGCGGCTATCGCTTGGGCTACGGCGGCGGCTATTACGACAGAATGCTCAGTTTAGCTGAGTGGGAATCAAAAGTTACGATCGGCATTATCTTTGAATTTGCCTTGATCGCCCAACTACCAGTTGACTCTTGGGATAAACCGCTGCACGGAATTTGCACGGAAAGCGATTGGACAATCGTACAGCAAAAATCAAGAAGGTCGATCGAGCAATAAATTTTCAGAAATTATCCCTAGATCCATGTTTATATATATTCTATTTAGGACTTGCACAAGTCTTTTTGAATCTAGAATCTAAAACCTAAAATCTAAAATACTATGGCCCAGCGCTACGTTCGAGTAAAAACAACACAAGGACACATCCATTACGGTTTACTGCAACTCAGCCACAGCGTTCAAGTATTTGATGCACCGCCCTGGTTAAAAGGACAACCAACCGATTTGGAACTTTCACCAGATACTTACCAAATTCTCGCCCCGTGCTCTCCCTCAAAAATTGTAGCCGTAGGCAAAAATTATGTCGATCACGCCGCCGAGATGGGAACCCCAGTACCTGCTGAGCCCCTGCTGTTTTTCAAGCCTCCGAGTGCTGTCATCCCTGCAGGTGCAGCGATTCGCTATCCGCAGCAGTCGGAAAGGGTAGACTACGAGGGAGAATTGGCCCTGGTAATTGGCGAATATTGTACCAACTGCACTCCCGAACAAGCACACAGCAAAATTTGGGGATATACTATCGCCAACGACGTAACAGCCAGAGATTTGCAAAAGCGGGACAACCAGTGGGCGAGGGCCAAAGGGTTCGATACTTTTTGTCCCTTGGGGCCTTGGATTGTCCGCGAACTGAGTCCTGCTGCACAATTGCAGACTTTTGTCAATGAGAGCGAGCGACCGGTACAGTCATCCCAGATCGATCGCATGGTATTTTCCCCAGACTTTCTCGTCTCCTACATCAGTCAAGTAATGACCCTAATTCCAGGCGATGTGATACTGACTGGAACTCCGCAAGGAGTAGGGCCGCTACAAATAGGCGATCGAGTCCGCATCGAAATTGAAGGCATCGGCAGTCTTGAAAATACAGTAGTTATTGGTTATTAGTTATTAGTTATTGGGCATTGGGCATTGGGCATTGGGCATTGGGCATTAGAACCAACAAATAATAACCAACTAACAACTGCCAACTCCCAACTGTCAACTGCCAACTGCCAACTGCCAACAGTCAACTAACTAACGTACCTGCATATAAACAGCATCCGAAAGCGGAGGAATCTCTGCATAGCGTCCCAAGAGCGACTGCACGACTGCATAGACAAATGCAGCAAAAGCGCCCAAAAACACCATGTTATAAAGAGTCTCCGCAATAAATGCCACTTGGACGCCGTTAGAAAAAATCGGCAAAACCAGACCGCACAGCATCAAAACAATGTCTAAAAGAATCGCCTGCATCGCATTAAAACGAATGAAGTGACTGATGTTTTCGTTTCTAACTACTCCTAAATACAGGGCAAAGAAGATAATCAAGCTAGCAAAGGGCAAACTATAAATTTGCATCAATGGAGCTAGCGGTATCAACAACAGTTGCAGGACAGGAAACTGTTGAAACAGAAACCTGCCAAAGGCAAGCCCGTCAACCAACGGGAGCAAATAAGGCAAAGAAGCAAAAATCCGGTCTCGAACAGTTGTAGACCCGCGCCAAGTCATAATGAACTCTCCTGAGTCGATCGATTAACTATTAATTCCATTAAACTCAGGATAACGCAGCAGCAGGGTTTGTGTTTCGACTCTGCCGGAACTTGCTTTTCACTCAGCAGGGAGCAGCCTCAACTACCAACGGCAGGCTTTCTTATTTAATATTGGCAATGACGAAGCCCATTTGACACTCGTACCGATCGGGCAAATTTTCCGTAGGTTTAGCAACTGGATGTCCGCAGCGAAGCTCTCCACCGCTCCAGCGCGGTTGGCCAGTGCGATCGGCCAGCAAACAACTTTGGCAAACACACTGAGGGGCAAGCATCTGATTTTCCATTAAAATGACTAACATTTGATACCTCCGGCAGGCTTCACACCAGTAATTTCATTGTACGTCAGGAGTTGGGGACAAACCGCTTAACCTGAACACAACGTAATATTTATGTCAATGGTGCGAAATCCGTAGTACGGTATAAGATCCCCAATTCCCAATCCCAAAACTGTCAAGAGGTTGATTATTGTGACGGACACTAACTTAGAATTCCTTTCCAAAACCGATCCGCTGATTGCCGATTTAATCGGGCAAGAGCTCCAGCGGCAGCGAGACCACCTAGAACTCATCGCCAGCGAAAACTTTACCTCCGCAGCCGTAATGGCAGCTCAAGGCTCAGTGCTGACCAATAAATACGCCGAAGGACTGCCAGCGAAACGGTACTACGGCGGCTGCGAATTTATCGACGGCATCGAGCAAATCGCGATCGATCGCGCCAAACAGCTCTTTGGAGCCGCTCACGCCAACGTCCAGCCCCACTCCGGCGCTCAAGCCAACTTTGCAGTATTTTTGAGCTTGCTGGAACCCGGAGACGGAATTATGGGCATGGATTTGTCCCACGGCGGACACTTGACCCACGGTTCGCCGGTCAACGTATCCGGCAAATGGTTCAAAGCTTTTCACTACGGCGTCAGCCAAGAAACAGAACAGCTCGACTATGACGAAATTTTGGCACTTGCCAAAGAAAACCGACCGAAATTGCTAATTTGTGGCTATTCAGCATATTCGCGAATTATCGACTTTGAGAAGTTTAGAGCGATCGCCGACGAAATTGGAGCCTACCTGCTCGCCGACATCGCCCACATCGCCGGGTTAGTCGCCACAGGGCATCACCCCAACCCCCTCCCCCACTGTCACGCAGTCACCACCACCACTCACAAAACCCTGCGCGGCCCCCGTGGTGGCTTGATTATGACTAATGACCCGGAATTAGGTAAAAAGTTTGACAAAGCTGTGTTCCCCGGCACTCAAGGTGGCCCCTTAGAACACGTCATTGCGGGCAAAGCAGTAGCTTTCGGCGAAGCCTTAAAGCCTGAATTTAAAACTTATTCCGGTCAAGTAATTGAAAATGCGCGCGCTTTAGCGGAACAGTTGCAGCAACGGGGTTTAAAACTCGTTTCCGGCGGCACGGACAATCACTTAATGCTAGTTGATTTGCGATCGGTAAACATGACAGGCAAGCGAGCGGACCAATTAGTCAGCGGTGTGAATATTACTGCTAATAAAAATACCGTGCCTTTCGATCCGGCATCGCCCTTTGTCACCAGCGGTTTGAGACTCGGTTCGCCGGCGATGACCACCAGGGGAATGGGAACAGCAGAATTTACCGAGATTGGCAATATTATTGCCGATCGCCTGCTAAATCCAGATGATGAAAGCGTCGCCGCCGACTGCCTGCGTCGAGTAGCAGCACTGTGCGATCGCTTCCCCTTATATCCCCACTTGTACTTGAAAGTGCCGGCATTAGCTTAATTTTCCTGATCGGCAATGGGGAATTGGTAGTTGGAAGTGTACGGGTAAAAGGGTAAAAGAGCAGGAAAAGATTGAGAGTTGTCGGTAGCGATATTGACAAGCGGTTTTCACCAAAAATATCGATCGCCAATACGGTTTTTAGTAAAGATATTTGTCGGGCGGGGCTGGTTTGACTAACGGTATTTGTCGGTTGTGAAAGATACCGCTCAACTGAGCCCGCTCGCCAAATATCGACTTTTTTGCTCGCGAAAGACTCGATATTTCAAATCGTTAATTCGAGAGTTATGAATGAAAAACCTGACAATTCGCCCCTGGGCAACTGCCCTTGCGGCAAATCTCCGACTCCCAAACCCCCAGTCGCTCTTCAAGATGTTTCCTTGTTACAAGCCATCTGAAATGTAGTAGACTCTGCCTGACAGACTAATTGCCCCGCACTATTTAAAATTGATTTCAGATGCCGTACCAGTATCTGTACCACATACTCGCTTTTCTGGTTTCTGCGATCATCGTCCTCTGGAGTACGCCAATAGTCAAAAAAATTGGTCTCAAAAGCGGGCGAGTCGATCGGCCAGGCGAGCGAAAAGTCCACAAGCGCCCGATGGTGCGCTTGGGAGGAGTTTCGATCTTTCTCGGCACTATCACTGCCCTCTTATTTGTCTGGCTCTCAGGAGGCTTCATCGATGCTAACGGACAAGTTCTCAATCCCAAAGACGAATACGAAATTTGGGGAGTCACCCTCGGTGGCATCGGATTCTTCCTCATCGGTTTAGCAGACGACCTATTTTCGCTCTCGGCATTAAAACGCTTGCTCATGCAAATTGGCGTATCCAGCATCGTTTGGATGGCAGGCGTACAAATTGAGTTTCTCACAGTTCCCTCCCTGGGATTGACTAACATTGGCTGGCTGAGTTTGCCAATTACCGTGATTTGGCTTGTAGGCATGGCGAATGCCATCAACTGGATTGACGGTTTGGACGGTTTAGCTGCCGGAGTTTCAGGGATTGCAGCAGTTGTAATGCTGATTGTCAGTCTGGCGATGCACCAACCGGCGGCGGCCCTGATTGCAGCGGCTTTAGCTGGCGGGGCCTTGGGATTTCTGCGCTACAACTTCAATCCGGCTCAAATCTTTATGGGAGATGGCGGGGCTTATTTTATCGGGTTTACTCTCGCTGGAGTGGGAGTAATTGGGTTAGTTAAAACTACGGCTGTTACTTCTGTGTTGCTGCCATATTTAATTTTAGCTGTACCGATTTTAGATATGTCGGCGGTGATTCTCGATCGACTTCGCAACGGCAAGTCACCGTTTATTGCTGACAAGCGCCACCTCCACCACCGACTTCTAGAAGCCGGACTATCCCATCGATTTGCGGTTTTATTTATTTACTCGCTGACACTGTGGGTAGGAAGTTTAGCCCTAGCTTTTTCGCTTCCCAGCGGCGTAATTTACGCTATGGGTGCAACAAGTTTGCTGGGATATGCTAGCTGGAAAGTTTGGAGACACGCTAGGTGAAGGAAGAAGGAAGAAGGAAGAAGGAAGAAGGAAGAAGGAATAAAAATAATTCCCAATGCCCAATGCCCAATTCCCCATGCCCAATTACCAATGCCCAATTCCCCAATCTAAAATCCAAAATCTAAAATCTAAAATTGAATGGTTGCTGAAATTATTTGTGTTGGCACTGAATTGCTGTTAGGCGATATTCTTAATAGCAATGCCCAGTTTTTAGCCAAAGAATTAGCGAGTCTGGGAATCCCTCACTACTATCAAACAGTGGTGGGGGACAATCCAGAACGTATCAAACAAGTGTTAGAAATCGCCGTCAGCCGATCGCAGCTTTTGCTCTTCACCGGAGGCCTGGGCCCCACACCAGACGATCTGACAGTCGAAACAATCGCCGATTTTTTTGGGGTTCCTCTCATCGAAAAGCCGGAAATTATCGCCGATATAGAATACAAATTTGCCCAGCGGGGACGCACCATGAGTCCCAGCAATCGCAAACAAGCTTTAATTCCAGAAAGTGCGGACATTCTGCCGAACCGCACCGGTTCGGCACCGGGGATTATTTGGCAGCCGGTTTCTAACGTGACAGTAATGACATTTCCCGGCGTACCGGCGGAAATGCACTTGATGTGGCAAGAAACCGCCGTTCCTTACCTGAAAAATGGCGGCTGGTGCAGCGCCACTATTTACAGCCGCACATTGAAATTTTGGGGGATTGCTGAGTCGGCATTGGCGGAAAAAGTAGATAGTTTTCTGAATTTAACTAATCCTACTGTGGCTCCCTACGCCAATCACGGCGAAGTCAAACTGCGGATTTCGGCCCGCGCGGAGTCCTCCGTGGCTGCGAAAAACTTGATTGAGCCGATCGAACAACAATTGCTGCAGATTACTGGCCTAGACTGTTACGGTGCCGATACCGATACCCTCGCCTCGACTGTCGGTAATTTGCTGCTGTTGGCTGGCGAAACTCTTAGCGTGGCTGAATCCTGCACGGGAGGAGGGTTGGGAGCGATGCTGACTGGTGTTGCCGGGAGTTCGAGGTACTTTTTGGGCGGGATTATTTCTTACGACAATCGGGTTAAGGAAGGATTATTAGGTGTTAATCCGCAAGATTTAGCGGAATTTGGGGCAGTCAGCCACCAAGTGGCAAAACAAATGGCTGCAGGAGTGCGATCTCGCCTCAACACCAGTTGGGGATTGAGCATTACAGGCATCGCCGGGCCCGGAGGCGGCACAGACGCTAAACCTGTCGGACTGGTTTATGTCGGTTTAGCGGGCCCCCAGGGCGACGCAGAAAGTTTTGAATACCGCTTTGGCGATGCCAGAGGCCGCGATTGGATTCGGAATCTGAGTAGCTGTACGGCGCTCGATCGGCTCCGCCGTAAATTATTGTTGGCAAAAGCGTAGAAAAAATCCTACGGTTGGTCAATTGTCAACAGTCAACCGTAAGCTTAAGCTTTATTTAACACTCTCTACTCCGAGATAGTTCGGCAATATTCCGCTGGCCTATTGATTATCTGTAAAGATTCGTTATGATAATAAGATAGGACTGATTGGCCAATATACTGACTCTCTCCATTGCTCAAAATAACCAGCAAGTGAGAAAGCAAGTTTGACCTTTGGTTTCAAAGTCGTGCTTGCTTATTTTCAGATATTTAGCCGTCGGTTTAGCAATCTAGACTATAAAAAAAGGAGCTATCCGTTCAATGGAAGACATTGAAAAGGTGCTGGAAGAAATTAAAGAATGGGTTCGCAAGCTGATAGAAGGACTGCTGAGTCCCGAACCTGAACCGGAACTCGAGCCGATTCGTATTCCTGTCAACCAACCGAGAAATCGCAGGTAGTCGGGACTGAATTAGAAGTTTGAGGTTTGAGGTTTGAGGTGGCAGACTGGTTATAAATCCCATGTCAAAACTCTCATAGTTTTTGTTGCGCTGGAAATTTTAAAATTGTTAAATATCCTGGTACTTCACGGCCCTAATCTGAATCTATTGGGTCAGCGAGAACCTGGAGTTTATGGTTCTGCGACTTTAAATGATATCAACAAGTTGTTAGAACGAGAAGCGCAAGCCCTCCAGGTGCAAGTCTCAATTCAGCAGTCGAATCATGAAGGGGTCTTGGTGGATGCAATTCACTCGATGTTAGGGCAGCACCAAGGCTTATTGATTAATGCTGGAGCTTATACTCATACGAGTGTGGCAATTAGAGACGCGATCGCCGCGGTGAATATCCCTGCGGTAGAAGTTCATCTGAGCAATATTTACCGGCGGGAAGCTTTTCGCCACCACTCGTTTATCGCAGCAGTGGCGATCGGGCAAATCAGCGGTTTTGGCTCAGAAAGTTATCGGCTGGGGTTGCAAGCTCTAGTTAGTTACTTGATTAAAAATTAAAAATTTACCGATTGTAGCGATCGGATGAGGGCAGGTTTTAGATAGAAAACCAGCCCTTATATGTTTGGGTTGAATTAAAATTAATCACAATAGTTAGGCAAAGAAGCAAACCAGGAAGAATTCTAAATTACCGATTACCAATTACTAACAACTTGAGTTAAATTCAAATGCGGCATTCCCTGTTGAGCAAGTTTCAAGGAACCATCCTGGGGGCAGTTTTAGGAGACTCTATAGGCCTGCAATACCAGAGGCAACTCGTGGGTATTCCCCCCCAAACAGAAGACTTGCAGCCGATTTTACAACTGACGAAACACCAACAATTGACCGTAAGTAGGGCAACATTGGCGTTGAATTCTGTCAATAGTAAAATCCCAAGTGGCAAAGACTCATCCGAATCCGGGAGACTTGCGGTAGCGTGTGCTCAAAGTTTAATTCGGTGTAGGGGTTTAGATTTAAAAGATTGGCGCGATACTTGGGAAGCATTTGCCAAGTCGGAAATCTACCATCCCCGCAACAGTGAGTTTCAAACCCTGCTTAACCCTGGTGAAGCTGCCGTTGCTGCGCTGCCATCCGCGATGTTTTTTCACGAAAATAAAGCCAAGCTGCGAGAAAAAATCATGCTGGCGATAGAGGTTTGGCACACAGAAAACCCGCCAGAATGGGAAACAGCAATTTTAGCAGTAGCATATACGATCGCCCGAGCTCTCAAAGAAAGACTTGACCCGGCGACAGCGATCGAGCAAACACTTGCTTACCTGAAAACAGATAATGCCTTAACAGAGCTGCTGCTGCAAGTGCAAATACTACTAGAAAAGGGAGCCGATTTAGAAACAGCCACCACTCACCTGTGCAAAAGCGCCACAGCTTTGCGAGAAAGACAGGACGAAGGCGAGAAAAAATTACAAACCGAGTCAATTAACCCAGGAAATTTCATTCCCATTACCTTAGCTTTCTACTGCTTCTTAAACACCCCAGAAGACTTGCGCTTGTCAGTGGTGCGGGCGGCCCGCTGTGGCATAGCTGGACAACTCACCTGCGCTTTGACAGGAGCTTTGTCGGGAGCCTATAACGGCGTTGCTGCGATTCCTGTAGAATGGCGACAGGTATCTTCGGCTGACGTTAAATCCCAGCAGCTAGCCGACGGCCGAGAAACTTCGCTCTGGGGAAGTGGCAGCGATGCAAAAATTGTAGAGTTAGCAAATAACCTGTTTGCTGTTTGGGCGGGAGTTTACAGGCCCGATGCCGGACTGGATTCCGCAGCGCTAGCCCGAGCGGTGGCTGCACCTTATGTCATTAGACCTCGTAAAATATAAAGTTTGGAGCTTTTAACGGTAAGGGGAAACCAGAAATTAGCAATTAGCCATTAACAAGTCAAAAGCGAAAGTGGAAGGAGAGCGACAATTAAAGATTAAAAAGTGAAAAATTAAATCGGACGCGCCTGCCCCAACAAGCCAGGTTTAAACGAGAATATGGGGTTGGGAAACGAAGAATCTACGGAGAAACGGGGTTTTTAGCCCTCGCGCGCAAGTTCTGTTCAAGATGGACAAGGGAAGCAAAGAAGCTGCTTGGGTTGTTGGCCACCGTTAGGAAAGCCAACTGCTGGCGATAGTCAGGCAAAGTAGCCTGGAGGGTTGAATATTCAGCCAGGGTAGTTCGGATAAAATCAATCAAGATGCATAGTCAGAAATTCTGACAAAGCTGCTGGATAACAGTGATATATCTTCGACACAAATGAATACGCTCTCCTCATTGATGCGACAGATTGAGCAGCTAGGGGCTGCGCGCTCACTACGCCAACACATTGCTAAAGTGCAAAATGGCTGCAGCAAAGCAGATACCTCACGCGCTGGCGGGCCTCTCCTGAGCCGTTTGTCGCACCAGAAATGGCTTCTTCCCGAGACTTTTACTACTAGATTTACAAGTAAAACCTCCAAATCAAGCCTCAAAAATCAAGCTCGTTCCCCTATGTTGGCGCTCGTAGCGGTAGTTTCCCTAAGCAGCACTCTGGGCCACCGCTTCTACAACCAGCCAAAACTGGATGTGGGGACGAAAGCTCCTCAGACGATTAAGGCTCCTGCTAGTGCTAGCATCCCCGATTACAAAACTACTGAAGAACAGCGGAAAGCAGCGCGGATCGGAGCTGTAGCGATATTAATGCTCGATCCAGCAGTTGACGGACAAATTTATCGAGAATTACAACAATTTTTGCAGCAGGGAAGCGAGCTGCGGGAAGCGGTAGGCCCGTTTCCGTTTGCGAGTCCCTCGGTGCTCTCAAATACGGCTCAGGTTTACTTGCGAGGCTGTCCGGAGTGGGAGTGGCGATCTATTGTGGCGCAAGCCGGTGACAAAAGTGCAACTTCCGAGCGATTGAGTTTAGATTCCCCCGCAATTGCTGCGGCAACAGATAACAAGTCTCAGCAAGATGCTATCGCTCAACTGCAAGCTTACAGCCGATCGGTCCGGGCAGCAGAGTTTCAAAGCCTCACAGACAGTATTTCCTCTGCTCGCCGCCGCTATCTCAAAGCTGTGGAGGCGCTGGGAGAACCATCGGTTTTGGGGCTCCCACAGATTTACGATACTTCGCTGTTTGATTTGTCGGATGCAGCTTGGCAGAAAACCCAAACCGGTATGAGTCGGGCGGCAAAAAGGATGGTGGCTCAAGGTATCCCGCAGGGGTTGCCAAAGGAGATTTTGAAAGAAGCTGTGAAGTTGCAAGTGGCTGAGGAAGTGCCGTTAGAGTCCCAAGCTTTGGCGGTTGAGGGTTTAACAGCCATTTTGCAGCCAAATCTGGTGAGAGATCCGGAGGAAACCAAAGAGTTAGCTGAATTAGCGGCGCAAAAGGTGAAACCGGTGATGATCGCAGTCGATCGGGGCGAGATAATTGTTGCACAAGGACAAGAGATCTCGCAGCAGGATTTCGTTTTGCTGGACTATTTTGGTTTAAGCCGGCGGGGGGTGAATTGGCTGGGGCTGACGGGTTTTGTTTGTTTAGTCGCGGGGGCAATTGCGATCGTACTGCTGGTGGAAAGGCACTACCGCTTGCGCCGCAGAGATCATTTGCTATTGCTGCTGCTGACTTTGAGCGCCCCAGTGCTGGTGAGTTTGGGCCTGCCTTGGACGAGTTTGCCCGCGATCGGGATTTTAGCGGGCGGCTTCTACGGTTCGGCGGTAGGAGTGACTGTGGTGGGGCTGCTGTCGGTGCTGCTGCCCGTTGGCTTAAATGTGGAGTTGATTCATTTAGTCGCTAGCGGGGCGGGGGGATTGCTGGGCGCTTTTATGGCCGGGCGGCTGCGATCGCGCGAGGAATTGGCTCTTTTGGGCTTGGCTCTTGGGTTGACTCAGGGCACGGTTTATCTGGTGGGGACTTTGATTGCCAGCGCCGCTGTCGGTGCGATTTGGTACGTCGTGCTCGGTACTGTGGGCGCCCAAAGTTTGGCCGGTTTGGCTTGGAGCGTTGTGGCGATCGGCATCAGCCCTTATTTGGAACACGTTTTTGACTTGATTACGCCGACTCGGCTGGCGGAACTTGCCAATCCCAACCGCCCGCTGTTGAAAAAATTGGCTGCCGAGGCTCCGGGGACTTTTCAGCACACGCTGTTTGTGGCGAGTTTGGCGGAGGCTGCGGCTCGGGAACTCGGCTGCAATGTTGAGCTGGTCAGAGCTGGGACATTATACCACGATATTGGAAAAATGCACGACCCGCTCGGATTTTGTGAAAATCAAATGGGCGGGGGTAACAAACACGATGAAATTAATGACCCTTGGGCGAGCGCGGAGATTATTAAAAAGCACGTTAGCGAGGGCTTGGTGATGGCGCGGAAGCATCGATTGCCGAAGGCAATTCAGGCGTTTATTCCCGAGCACCAAGGTACAATGTTAATTGCTTATTTCTACCACCAAGCGCAGCAAATTGCTGCAAAAGAAATAGAAGATTTAAAGATTGCTTTGCCAGATGCGAATAATTCAAAGTTAGCAATCGCAAGTCGCCAAGTGAGGGAGGAGGATTTTCGCTACGATGGGCCGATTCCGCAGTCGCGGGAAACGGGGATTCTGATGCTGGCGGATTCTTGCGAGGCTGCTTTGCGATCGCTCAAGGATGCTACTCATGAAGAGGCTTTGAATATGGTTAATCGGATTTTGAGGGCTCGCTGGCAGGATAATCAGTTGATGGATTCGGGTTTAACGCGGGAGGATATGTCTCTAATTGCGGAGATTTTTGTGCGGGTTTGGGAACAGTTCAATCACAAGCGGATTGCTTACCCTAGTGCTGTTTTTACTCCTAGGTAGGAGGAAATTTTTAGTTAGGGAAATAGGAGGGCATTTCAGTTGTGGATTAGATTTTATCGCGATGTGTCCCGCAAAGCGCCATGCACTTGAGTGTTGCCGCTGACAATTACCACAGTTTGCTTGATTCCTGTGATTAGCCAATGTCTGTCTGTTTGCTGGGGGGGTAACAACCAGCCTGAAACCCAGAGGTGGTGAGGATTGAGCCAATGTGTGGTAAAAAAAGATAGGCAG
>NZ_JAUBRM010000005.1:0-139425 GCF_036701905.1 Microcoleus sp. MON2_D5 | reverse complement strand
CTATCCTTTCTCTGCGCTGTGCTTATCTCAATGGTCAACTTTCCACTTGATATATGTGCAAAACTGAGATGCACCCGCGGGGTTCCACCGGCCCGGGTTTGAAAATCGGGTTGACCATCGCGTATTTATCCATGCCACCTTTGATAATATCAACGTGGAGGTCGATGTACCCCGACATTTCAATTGCCCCGCAGAATGAAATCTCCCCGTCTCCTTGAGAAAAGTGAATATCTCCCATCGAAAGTTTCGCGCCTTCGACATAAACCGGGAAATAAATTCTCGAACCCCGCGACAGGTTTTTAATATCGCAATTGCCGCCGTGTTCCCGGGGAGGAACTGTGCGCGCCGCTTCTGCCGCAACTCGCTCGAATTCTGCCCCTTGCAGCGACCCCAAAACTGCATTCTTGGGGTTCGGCAGTGCTGCTAAAGGCGGCACTCGATCGGGATTTGTTGCTACTAATTCCGCTTCCCGTTTGTTCCATTTATTCAACAATTCCTGAGAAGGAGCGCAGCCGATTAAACCCGGATGAGTAATCCCAGCAAACCTGACTTTTGGTATGTGTCGGGAAGCGGTATAAATTCCCTGAAAATCCCAGATTGCTTTAGCAGCAGTCGGAAAATGTTCGGTCAAGAAACCGCCGCCGTTTTCTTTAGCAAAAATTCCCGTAAAACCCCATTCGTCCCCTTGCAAAGCTCCGATGTCGAGAATATCGACTACTAAAATATCCCCCGGCTGCGCGCCGTTAACGTAAATTGGCCCGCTCAAGACGTGAACTACTGTTAAGTCTACATCGCGAATGTCGTCGGGGCTGTCGTCATTTTTAATTTGTCCGTCTGTCCAGTCTTTGCACTCGATGCGAAATACATCGCCGGGATTGACGGAAACTACTGCTGGAATATCTGGATGCCAGCGATTGTGACCGACTAATTCCTGTTCTGACATCGGTTTGGTCAAATCAACTTTGAAGAGAACTTGAGGCATATTATGCACTCCTCTAGTTACTGATTTTTACATGGTAGGCGCATCTTCGCCGATCTGATGGTTGATAAATGTAAATTCTTATACTAATAAGTGCAGAAACCAAAAATATTTCAGAGAACGATTATCATTATTTAACTAATTGCAGGGAAGCGCCGCAGTCGTGGTATGTTTTTGATTGGGAATGTTTTTAAATTAAAAAATTAGTGACTGAAAATTTGACCAAACAACATATAGATCAAGTTGAAAATGGATGGCACGGCCGCCTGAATTTAGCCTACGCTAACCGCAGCGGTGCAACTCAAATCATTCACAATCAAATGCAAGCGCCCCTCAAGGTGCAGCGTCCGTTTTATCCTGAAGGGAAAGAGATTTGCCACAGCGTCATCTTGCACACGGCTGGGGGAGTTGTCGGGGGCGATCGACTTTCCAGCCATTTTCACCTCCAACCCAACGCCAAAGCCTTGATTACCAGCGCCGCTGCTAGTAAAATCTATCGTAGTAGCGGACTAGAATCACAACAAAATATCGACATTAAACTAGAAGCCGGTGCTAATTTAGAATGGCTGCCACAGGAAACAATAGTTTTTGACGGCGCAATATATCGGCAAAATTTGCGGGTAGAATTAGCACCAACAGCGAGGATTTTACTGTGGGAAATTACCCGATTTGGACGCAGTGCTAGGGGCGAAAAGTTCTTGTCGGGAGAATGGATCTCGCACACCGAAGTCTGGCAACAAAACAGCCCTTTATGGATTGACAGACAATTGCTCAAAGGTGAAGAAAAAATGCTCGAAAGCCCTCACGGCCTCGGAGGAAAACCCGTAGTCGCCACCCTCGCTTGGGTAGGCGAACCCGTCACCACAGAGTTCGTGGAAAAAGTGCGAAATTTGCCATCTGAGGCAACAATTTATCCTGGTAATTCCACCGTCGGCGTGACTCGTATTCCTAACGGTTTGCTGTGCCGATATCGCGGTACATCCACAACCGCAGCTAGAGACTGGTTTGTCAACATTTGGCAGTTGCTGCGCTTGTCTTTTTCACAACGCCCTTGCTGTTTGCCCAGAGTTTGGATAAAATAGGATGATCTTTGAGTTTCAATGTATAGTTGCCCTCCTAACTAGATTATTCATCTCTCTCTTCTCTTCCTCTGCGCCCTCTGCGCCCTTTGCGGTTTAATCATTCAGAAACAACCGTAAACGATATTATAATCACATAATGCGATCGCACTTACAAGAAGAAAAATGCAACTCACCCCCCAAGAAAAAGACAAGCTGCTGATTTTCACCGCCGCCCTGGTAGCAGAGCGCCGGAAACAAAGAGGTTTAAAATTAAACTATCCAGAAGCACTAGCCTACATTTCTGCAGCCATTTTAGAAGGAGCAAGAGATGGCCTTACCGTCGCCGATTTAATGAGTTATGGAACAACTCTCCTGACGCGGGAAGATGTGATGGAAGGGATAGCAGAAATGGTGCAGGAAGTCCAGGTTGAGGCGACTTTCCCCGACGGAACTAAGTTGGTGACAGTGCACGATCCGATCCGTTAAAAAATCAACCACAGAGACTCATAGGAGGAAAAGATGATTCCAGGAGAAATGATTGTTTCAGCAGGCGAAATAGAATTAAATGCCGATCGCCCAACCGTGCGGTTGCTGGTAGGAAATAAAGGCGATCGACCCATACAAGTTGGCTCCCACTATCACTTTTATGAGGCAAACGAAGCCTTAGAATTTAATCGAGAACAAGCAAAAGAAATGCGGTTGGATATCCCCGCAGGTACAGCAGTCAGGTTTGAACCGGGAGATGAAAGGGAAGTTCAATTAGTGCCGTTTGTTGGTAGTCGTCAAGTCTACGGCTTTAATGGAAAAGTGGACGGTCATCTGGATGCTGAAGTATGAAGCCAGATGACGGTTCACGATTGTTGATTTTGGAATTTGAAACTTTTTAACTTCAAAGTTCTGCCAGTTTCCAAAAAGAATGCAACTGTAGGAAATATCCACACCATGATAGTAATAAGTCATCCGCAATCCCCAATCTAACATGGTATCACTTCCAGCCCTCTGCCTGGAGACTGACAAAGCCATCTCAAAACTTTTTCTCTGCCTTCAGTATAAGTTTCTTCTGCCTTTCTTTTGTTAGTTCAATCTCCGACTTTTGAGCGAGTTAAAATCTGCAGTTTGCGGTATAGCGTGGTAGTTAAAACTGCAAAGATATACAGCAAAAGTGCGTGATGAACCAAAAATTAGTTGACCAGATAAAACAGACACTGAAGCAGAGCTTACTGGCAACATCAAGGCGTGTCTGGAGAACCCCGTTAGATCGGCGCACCAGCATCAAATTGTTAGATGACAGCATCGTTTACAAAAAGCAGCACCAACCTATCAATATACCCGCATTAACCTCGGTTAAAAAAGTGCCTTCTCGGTTTTTTGCCACGGAAAAACCCGTGTCTTTTGACCCAGATTATGTGTGGAAGATTACCCTCAATCAAAAAATAAATTCTCTAACTATTTGTACGTCTGGCAACACGCTGCTGAATAACAAGTTGCTTTTAGACTTGGATTTTCGGATTAGCGGTGCGGGCATTCTGGAATGGCCTTACAAACCTAACCAAATTACCTATCCGCTGGTAGTTGCTCCTTGGTCGCATTTGTGGTGCAGTTATTACGATTATGTCATTTTTGTGCTGGCTAAACTGTGTCGAATTGAGGAGGCTTTAGGTAAGGAAATTTGGCAAGAAGCTAAAATTTGTTATCCTTTACGACATACAGATTTTGAGTTGGGCTTTATGACCAAACTCGGTATTCCTGAAAGTTCACTAATCGACACTCGGGCTAGAGATACGGGATATCATGCAGAAAGTGTGGTGGTGGGAAACAATCAAGACTGGTATTTTCCAAGTCCTTACGATATAGAGCTTTTGCGGAAAAAATTCTGTCTTAAGGAAAAGGTAAAGCCTTATAGAAAACTTTATCTGTCTAGAAGCGGCCGGCGCAAGGTTAAAAATGAGGTACAAGTGCGAGAGGTTTTGAAAGAATTTGATTTTGAAATTTTGGAAGATATCTCGCGCACTGTTGATGAACAAATTCGTCTGTTTGCAGAAGCGGCGGTGGTTGTCGGCCCTCACGGGGCTGGTTTTACAAATTTGCTGTGGTGTCAGCCGGGAACGAAAGTATTGGAATTCTTTTATGGAGGGTACACTCCGCCATATTTCTATTACATTTGCCAGCTATTGGGATTAGAATACTCTCGTATGGTTGATGACAACAATGTAGCGGAAGATTGGAGTTTCATTGGCATGGATATGACGGTGGATGTGGAGATTTTGAAAAGGGAACTCCAGAAAATGCTGGAGTAAATTTGCTCCTTGATAGCATTTTCGATTTTCGATTGGGAAGAATTGATGCTTATCGGGGTTTAAAGCTTGCCTAATGTTGTATTTTTTTTACTGTTTTAGATTGAGTAACTCGTCACATACTATAATTCAAGTGGTTCTCAACTGCCAACTAAAAATTTATTAATATTAGGAGCGAGCATGAGTTACAGAATGGATCGCCGCGCTTACGCGGAAACCTTCGGGCCGACTGTGGGCGATCGCGTCCGGTTAGCCGATACAGAATTATTCATAGAAGTTGAAAAAGACTTCACAACCTACGGCGATGAAGTTAAGTTTGGCGGCGGCAAAGTCATTCGCGACGGCATGGGACAATCGCCGATTTCTAATGCAGACGGCGCTGTTGACACGGTAATTACTAATGCTTTAATATTAGACTGGTGGGGAATAGTTAAAGCAGATGTGGGGATTAAAGACGGCAAAATTAACAAAATTGGCAAAGCCGGAAATCCTTACATTCAAGATAGAGTAGATATTATTATCGGGCCTGGTACTGAAGTAATTGCGGGTGAAGGAATGATTCTCACCGCCGGGGGAATTGACGCTCACATTCACTTTATTTGCCCGCAACAAATAGAAGTAGCGATCGCCTCTGGAATCACGACAATGATCGGCGGCGGCACAGGGCCTGCAACGGGTACAAACGCTACTACTTGCACTCCCGGGCCTTGGCATATGTACCGAATGCTGCAAGCTGCTGACGCTTTCCCCGTAAATCTAGGATTTTTAGGTAAAGGAAATAGCAGTCAACCGCAAGGATTAATTGAACAAATATTAGCCGGTGCAATGGGTTTGAAACTCCACGAAGATTGGGGAACTACACCAGCAACGATCGACACTTGCTTGAATGTAGCTGACGAGTACGACGTGCAAGTGGCAATTCACACGGATACTCTCAATGAAGCGGGATTTGTGGAAGCTACAATTGGCGCTTTCAAAAATCGCGCTATTCACACCTACCACACCGAAGGTGCGGGTGGCGGACACGCACCGGATATTATTAAAGTGTGCGGACAAGCTAATGTTTTGCCCTCGTCAACTAACCCGACTCGCCCTTACACTGTCAATACTTTAGAAGAACATTTAGATATGTTGATGGTTTGCCATCATTTGGATCGAGGCATTCCTGAAGATGTGGCTTTTGCTGAATCGAGAATTAGAAGGGAAACTATTGCTGCTGAGGATATTTTGCACGATTTAGGTGCGTTTAGTATGATTTCTTCTGATTCTCAGGCGATGGGAAGAGTGGGAGAGGTGATTATTCGGACTTGGCAAACGGCACATAAAATGAAAGTGCAGCGGGGACATTTACCCCCCCTAACCCCCCCTTACCAAGGGGGGGAACCAGGGGGAGAAAATGACAATTTTCGGGCGAAGCGGTACATTGCGAAATATACAATTAATCCGGCAATTACTCACGGAATTAGTCAGTATGTCGGTTCGGTGGAAGAGGGGAAATTGGCGGACTTGTGTTTGTGGCGGCCGGCTTTTTTTGGGGTGAAACCGGAACTGGTAATTAAAGGAGGGGCGATCGCCTACGGGCAGATGGGAGATGCTAACGCCAGCATTCCGACGCCGCAACCGGTGCATATGCGGCCGATGTTTGGCAGTTTTGGCGGGGCGATTGGGGCGACTTGTCTGACGTTCGTTTCCCAAGCTGCGCGCGATCGAGATATTGCCGCACAGCTCGGTTTGCAAAAGCCAACTGTAGCAGTTTCCGGCACGCGACAAATTAGCAAAAGAGACATGAAACTCAACGATTATTTGCCACAAATGGAAGTCGATCCAGAAACTTATGAAGTCCGGGCGGATGGGGAATTGTTAACTTGCGAACCGGCAACAGTTTTGCCAATGGCGCAGCGATACTTTTTGTTTTAACTGATATCTTGCACCATTGTCAGCAACAGGCAAGATGGCTGTTCCACAAAATATAAATTTTCTTGTGGAACAGGCATCTTGCCTGTTCATAAAAGGCTAATTGACAATGGTGCAATATCTCAGTTTTTACCGATTATACAATCATGTAGGGGCGGGTTTTACCAACAAAATTTGCCAAAAACCGACAATCTCAAAAACCCGCCCCCACCCAACGGCAAATCTTCATCTTACTTCATTCGGGATGTGATGTGTTGTTATAAAAATTCAGCGATCGCACTATCAAACCCTGACACAAAAACCCAAAATAAAATGCAATATTAATTCCGCTCAACAGCTTCGGTATTCCCTCCAGCAAGCTCGAAACAATCTCGTTTTTTAACGGCAGGGCTTCTGCAAAAAAGGCAACAAATAACAAACCAACGCCACTCAGCAGTAAAGCATAGGGAGTCGAGCGAATTTGTCTCCGAAAAGCTAATCCGTATGCAATTGCCAGCACGGCGTAAAATATGACAATTGTCACTTTCGGGAAACCAGCACGTCCCAGATGAACGTGGGTGCGAAAAACTTCATTGAACAGAAAGCAACCGGCAAACAGTGCCGAATATAACATAAATCGATTTTCTGGGCGATCGGGTTGGATAATTCTCAGCAATCCAAAGGTAAAAGCGCACACCATTACCGACCAATAAAATAACATTTGGAACGCCAAGAAAAAGAAACCTGCACCCGGATACGTGGCAGAACAAGGCGGCAAAAATAACCCTTTTACCGAAGAACCGAATAAATTCAGACACGCCGTCACTATCCCAACTAGCACTAAAGTTACACTATTGAACAAAAAAACTGTTTTATAATTTGCCATAATTAATAACTAAAAGCTAACAACAGTATATTGCGCGTCAAACCATTTTTTGCTAGGGCTTGTGCATGGGGGTTCAGAAACCCGGTTTTTTACGAAAATACTGCGTTGTGACCCGCAGATTCGGTAAAAAACCCGGTTTCTCTGTCGGAGTGCGTAAGTCCGGATCGTGTTCTTTGAGTAAAGGTGAGATATTCGGTGAAAGGACAAAGCAGTGCTGTGTTTCTACAGCAGGCAATTGAGAATCGACAAATATTTAAACAGAGACGAAATCTTCAGGGCCGATGAGATTGGGAGCAACGCCTGTCAAAGAAGCTAAAACTTCACCGCTGCTGGCTACTCTAATTAATGTGCCGTTACTTCCAGGGGAAATTGATAGCTGTCCGAAGGTCAAGCCGTTGATTAATTGCACGGTATCTTGAGAGTTGGTGAAATCAGAAATTGTATCCACTCCCAATCCCGCACCTAAAACAAATACATCGTTGCCTGCCCCGCCGACTAGAATATCGTTTCCCAAACCGCCGTTGAGGGTGTCAAAACCTTTGCCGCCAGACAAGTTGTCGCTGCCGCCGCCCCCGACAAGGATATCGTTGCTTCGCAAACCGGTGAGTGTGTCATCGCCGTCAAAACCGTTGATGTTATCGCTGCCGTTTGTGCCGGTCAGGTTGTCGTTGCCGTTCGTGCCGTTGATGCCACTTGGAGAGTTATTGATGCCACCTGGAGTGTTGGTTAAGTCAGCAACAAAGATGTCCTCCCTATTGTTAGTGTCCCCCGGCACGAGGTTGGAGGCATCAGATGAAAACGCTACTCTCCCCCCGTCGGCTGAGATGGAGGAGGCAAAGGAGCGGTTGTTCCCCTGATTTCCTGCCGAGTCAACAGAGACGCGGGTGGTGGTGTTGGTTGACAAGTCGCGCACGAAGATGTCAGCACCGTTGTTAGTGTCCCCCGGTACGAGGTTGGCAGCACTAGATGAAAACGCCACAAACCTGCCGTCGGCTGAGATGGAGGGCGATATGGAATCGCCGAACCCCTGTTCGCCGCTGGAACTGACGGAGACACGGGTGGTGGTATTGGTTAACAAGTCTCGCACGAAGACATCGTAGTTATTGTTAGTGTCTCCTGGCACGAGGTTGGCTGCATTAGATGAAAACGCCACAAACCGCCCGTTGGCGGAGATGGAGCTAAGGGAGGAAAAGCCGTTAGCCCGAGCGCCGTTAGAACTGACAGAGACGAGGGTAGTGGTGTTGTTTGACAAGTCGCGCACGAAGATGTCGTAGTTATTGTTAGTGTCTCCTGGCACGAGGTTGGCTGCATTAGATGAAAACGCCACAAACCGCCCGTCGGCTGAGATGGAGGGGTCTAAGGAGCTGCCGTTCGCCTGATTGCCTGCTGAGTCTACAGAGACGCCGGTGGTGGTATTGGTTGACAAATCGCGCACGAAGATGTCGAGACTGTTGTTAGTGTCCCCCGGCACGAGGTTGGTGGCAACAGAAGTAAACGCCACAAACCGCCCATTGGCTGAGATGGAGGGGTCTAAGGAGCCACGGTTCCCCTGATTGCCTGCTGAGTCTACAGAAATGCGGGTGGTGGTATTGGTTGACAAATCGCGCACGAAAACATGGATATAGCCGTTAGTATCTCCCGGCACGAGGTTGGAGGCAACAGATTCAAACGCCACAAACCTTCCGTCGGCTGAGATGGAGGGACTGCCGGAAAAAAAGTTGTTCCCCGGATTGCCTGTTGAGTCAAAAGAGACGCCGATGGTGGTGTTGGTTAGTATGTCGCGCACGAAGATGTCCTTGCTATTGTTAGTGTCCCCCGGCACGAGGTTGGACGCATCAGATGCAAAGGCAACAAACCTCCCGTCAGCGGAGATGGAGGGGAGATCGGAGTCACCGATCGCCCGATCGCCTGCTGAGTTAACTGAGACGAGATCAATAGTCATAAGTCCTCACATTAAAAGTGCAAATTTGGTAAATTGACGAGTGTTCGATCGCCCGAAGCTTCTGACAAAACAGATTCGCGCGGTTGTAGGGCGATCGACTAATGTTTCTGAATAGTTGCTGCCTATTTTTTCTAGGCTATTATCTCATTTGGGTTGGCTGTTGAAGTCAAAATTTGCTCAACCTGAGCCGGAGTTAGATTCGGATTTGCATTCAAAACTAAAGCCGCTACACCCGCCACGTGAGGGGCCGCCATCGATGTGCCTTCGTAGGTTTTGTAAGTGTTATTTGGAGTTGTAGAAAGGATATCTACTCCAGGTGCGACTACGTAATCCAAAGGTTTAGAACCTGCATCGTTAGAGAAGTAAGCCACTCTGCCATTTCGATCAATTCCTCCCACAGCCATTCCGAAGCGATCGGCATTTCTAGCTGGATAATCTGGTTGGCTGGAATAATCATTTCCTGCTGACATGACGACAACAGAGCCTTTGCTATTTGCATACTGAACTGCGTCCTCAATTACCTTGGAAGATAACCCATAATCGCTCAAGCTGAGGTTAATTACATTGGCTCCATTATTAGCAGCATAGCGAATTCCTTCTGCAATATTATTGATGTTCCAGTTATACGAGTCCAACACCTTGACAGGCATAATCTTGGCATTGGGGGCAACTCCTGTGATGTGAAAACCATTGCTTTCGGCCGCGATCGCGCCTGCTACGTGAGTCCCGTGACCGTTCCAATCCATTGGGTTGTTGTCGTTCCACGCAAAATCCCAACCCCGGATATCATCTACATATCCATTGCGATCGTCGTCAATTTGGTTATTGGGAATCTCCTCGGCATTCTGCCAAATATTGGCATCTAAATCGAGATGGTTGTAGTCAACACCGCTATCCACGACAGCTACAACAATCCCATTTCCGGTAATTCCTCCCTGCCAAACTTCCGGCGCATTTACCATGTCTCTTGCCCAATCATTCCCGCCCACATTGGGAACTTCGGGGAACTTAACTGGACTGTTAAAAGTGCGGGCTACTGCTGCATTTGCATCCACTAAACCGTATCCGTAATTGCTGCTAAAACCAGTAGCAGGCGTTGCAGCAAGATTCAGGTTGTAATTCTTATAGCCAGAGAAACTATAAACTGCGACATAGTAATCTCCAGGAGTCAGGTTGAAGAAATTTATCTCGCCGGATGCACCTGCTGAGGCATAATCGCGGCCAAGAAGTTCATCATAATCAGCCTCACCGTTGCGATTATTATCTTGAATCAACTCGATACCGGCCCCATTCAAAACATCGATTCGCAAGCTTAAATCGCTATTGTTGTTAATAGTAAAGCGGTAATAATCATCGTTATCGTCAACTCCGACAAAATCATTGAAGGTGAGGCGATTGTTATCAGCAACACCAATATTGCGTGCAGTGGCTAAGGAGTTGCCTGGATCTGATAAATCCAACTGATTAGCCGTTCTCATTCCGGTTAGCGGATATGTGTCGGCAGTCATGGCTTCTGAATTCGATTTTTGTTGAACGGGAGATGTACTGCTAGTGGCTCGCTCGCTGCCTGAGTAACTGAAAATCTCGCTATTTTGAGATACTATAAAATTTGCTATTTGTTGTTGTTCGTTGCTGCCGATCGCTGTCAAATTATCAGTGTCAAAGCCGTTGGTGGGGACGCTGGCCTTAAATTGATTGGATGCAGTGAAAAAATTAAGCTGACCGCTGTTACCAAAGGTTGTTAATGCTGCTGTGAGCTGCTGTTCGCGATCGCTTGCAAGTATACCCAGCGTACTTTCCATAAATTTGCTCCTGATAATTTGAGATTCACTTTGGTTTTGGAAAAAAAATATTTGATTTAAATGTATTACTTAACATCATACCAGAGCCGAAATTCCCAGTCAAGTCATAAATTCATTGCTTGAGTTCATAAAAGTCATAACCCTAAGTTCATAAAAGTCATAACCCTAAGTTCATAAAAGTCATCATGAGTAAGTTAAGTAGGTAATCGAAAAAAAAAAATTGTGGGAATTGTAGGGCGGGATTAGTTGAGGAGCTATACTATGAAATACTTTACTGTTGCACTCACGCGCCCTCCCCACTTTATGTTGATTTGTACCCACTTACTTATGCAGTTTCAAGCTGAAGCTGTTGTTTTTGCGTCAAAACCATCGCTATGTGTTTTTCGTAATAGGCAGCTTCGTTAATGAATACAGGGAAAACAGTAGATTCTCCTTGATAGGGGAGTGATTCTCCCGTAAATGTGAGAAACATCGGTTCACCGGGATGCAAGGGTTCATAGTCTTTGAACTGAAGTTGGGGATGGATCGCAGCTTGCAGTTCACCTACTGAATTTCTGGGATAGTCTACTGAGCCGATCGCCTGATATACAGTTAAATGTGATGGTGTAGGAAGCGGCTTTCCCCGATTTTGTGCGTCGAGATAATCCAGAATGGCGTGAACCAGCATTTCGGTTTGCTGAAGCTGACGGGCGTTAATGACTCCCTGGGCGATCGGCCCAACTTCTATGGTGCAACCGAAAGCAGAGAGCGATCGAAGCATTGGGGCATCCTGACCAGAATGCTCTCCCAAACAAACTCGCAGTGAGGGCTCGATCTCACTCAAATAAGCTAATAATTGCAAATTGAATGGATGTTTGCTAGATGGTAAAATTGTCAGCCCCATGTTGGCCGTTGTGCTGTGAAGGTCAACGATCGCATCAGCCCCATGTTCGTCTTTCGGACATAGTTGGGCGGAGATTTCCTTAGCACGTCTGTTCTCGTAACCCCTCAAATCTGGGTTAGACAAATCTTCCTCGGCAAAGCAACGGTTCAAATCGCGATCGACATAACGCCGATTGAACTTTACCGCTTGAGGATTAGCTAATAGAGTAACCACCTCAAAGCTCGATCGTTTCAGTAAGTCTGGGAATTGTTGAAACTTCTTAATCAGATAAACCCCAGTCAACTCGTTTCCGTGGGTTCCTCCCACAACTGCAACTCGTCGAATTACTTGCGAAATCATGAATAATCCTCATTAAGCAATACTTAAATGGGTATTGCGTGCCGAAATTTATAACTATTACTTTCAAGATAAAGAAGTTAGTGCTGTATGTCAAATACTATTTTTTATATAACAATATACTTAAAAAATATAGTATTTAATCCCCGTTACAAAAGAGAATGTAACTGTAGGCCAGTGCTCCAAACCAGGATAGTAATCATTCATTCCCAATCGTTCTATTCTCAAATCTAAAATCTAAAATCGTATAACCTATGGAACTTCGCCATCTTCGTTACTTCATTGCAGTGGCAGACGAACTGAGCTTTAGTCGCGCCGCAAAGCGATTGCACATTGCCCAACCCCCCCTAAGTCAACAAATTAAAGATTTAGAGGCTGAACTGGGTGTGAAGCTATTCGATCGCAAAAGTCACCCGATTCAGCTAACCCCAGCAGGACAGGCGTTTTTAGAAGAAGCTCGCGCAACTTTGGTACAGTTAGAACAAGCGGTACATAAAACCCAGCGCATCGATCAGGGTGAATTGGGTTATTTGACGGTGGGTTTTCCCAGTTCGATCGCGAATGGTGTCTTTCCAGAGATTCTGCGAACTTTTCGACAGCAATATCCAGAGGTACAACTGATTTTGCAGGAAGAACACAGTGGTTTCTTAATTCAGAGGTTGCGCGATCGCCAGACTGATATCATTTTTCTCTATCTCTACCACGATATTTCTGAAGCGAATGATTTAGAAACGATGTCTCTCACGCAAGAACCACTTGTCGTCGTTTTACCCAAAAACCATCCGCTTACAGCCCAATCCAAAATTTCGCTTTCCGACCTAAAGGATCAAGAATTTGTAATGCCCCTTCATCAGATTGTGGCTGGCTTATCTGAGGAAATTTACCATGTATGTTCGCAAGCAGGGTTTGTTCCTAAAGTTGCTCAAACAGCCGTGTTTATGGTCACAATTTTGGGATTAGTCGCAGGCGAAACAGGTATCAGCATTCTGCCATCTCACGTACAGAATATTCAACGCGAAGGAGTGGTCTATCGTCAGATTCAGGAACAAACGACAACCACTCAATTAACTGCTGTTTGGCGGCATAATCATTCGTCCACCATTTTGCAGCAATTCCTCAATATTATTAAACCCCTCTCAATTTATAGCAATCCTAAATGATTTGTGAGAAACAGGCATAGGTAAAAAGCTTTGAAAAGTCCAGCAAGTAAGGTGCGTTGCCATCAACAATCTGCAAGTTTTCTCCAATATCTCGCAGATCCGCACCCTACAGATTAACACCACACAATATAGCTGCTACTCTAGTTCATGAACCTGGAATATGCGGTATTAACTGTTACTTGCCGCAATTGGCGAAAGTAGAAAACCGATTAATTTTTGTAACTCTCCACGCTTGTCATGTCTGGGCGCCAGCAAAAAGACTGTACCTAGTTATGCTTTTATCGCTGTCAACATAACTTTGCCAACTTCATGCAGCAACTGTTGGATACTAGCCTGGAAACTCCCTTGGTATAGGACTTACTTGCGAGATCATGTTCCATCCTACTTGCTTGCTAAAATTTTGAATTTGACCTTGGCAAGTTCGACAACTAGAACCGCCGACTTTCTGCCAAATTTCTAACTGCGAAGTCAATCCATATTTGCCCTCCATTGCTGGATTGCATCCACATCCCATCACCGCGGAGGTTCGGACAAAACTGATTCGTGCGCTTGTATGGCGATCGACTAATGTTTCTGAATAGTTGCTGCCTAATTCTTTCTAGGCTATTATCCCATTTTGGTTGGCTGTTGTCGTCAAGATATACTCAACTTGAGCCGGAGTAAGAGTCGGATTGGTATTCAAAACCAAAGCCGCTATACGCGCTACGTGAGGGGTTGCGATCGATGTGCCGGTGTAGGTTTCGTAGGTGTAATAGCGAGTTGTAGAAAAGATATCTAGTCCAGGTGCAACTACCTAATCCACAGGTGTGGAACCTGCACGGTTAGAGAATTTATCTCTCCTGCCCTTTATATCAATTCGTCCCACAGCAATTCAGCAGCGCTCGGTATTCATAGCTGGATAGTCTGGTGCACAATAGTCTGGACGATTGATCCAAAACGCTCTAATTTAATCACGACTCTCCGGGATTTGTGGTGGAAACAGTAGTGTTAGCGTGTCGCTAACGCAGGTAAGATGCCCCCACCACGGGAAGTTTTATTTTTATTTATTATCAACTCAAACTTAGGAGAGTCTTAATCGCTCGGTAAACTCAATTTTAATACCTGTCCAACAGATACCTCGTGCTTGTGCGTCGCTACTACCACGGCACCTTCTAATCGCGGATCGTAACATCCAACCCAAGCCGCAGGATGACATTCGTGTACTAAATACCCGTACAGCCAAATTGCTCCTCTACCTTCAATGACAATTCCTTGGCTGAATTGAACGTCTTGAGGAAGTTTCAAACCTTGTAAATCATTTGGCGTGATAATACCGTCTTGAGTTGTAATACGCAAGCGCAAATGTTGGTAAGCTAAACCGTCTTGAGTTTGATTGGGGATTATTTTTAATTCAATAGGATTCATTGGATGCACAAATGTTGAAGGCTGCGATAAAATCATATACCTTTTAGGGTAAATTGGGAATCCGATCGCCAACTTTGAGTCCCAATTGGGCCGCCCTTCCGCCTCTTAGTTCGATCACTCCGTCAACGGGAACATCCGGGCCGTAGTTGGGGCAGGTTTCGGTCAAACACGGCGGTACGTTAGGAATTATCGCCTGCACTACGCCTTCCCGCAGAAAAACCATATCGAGTTCAATCAACACGTTTTTCATCCAAAAACGCACGTTTCGCGCTGGTTCGATCGGGAAAAACATTCCTCTGTCCTCCGGTAATTCTGTCCGAAACATTAAACCTGTGGCTTGTTCTTGGGGAGTTTGCGCCACTTCCAGTCCGATCGCGCGATCGGCTATAATCGTGTTAACCGAAATTGGCAAAAGCTGACCCCTATCTAGTTGGCCAAACAGCGACATAAAGTTGGATTCAGTCAGATTATAATTTCCCGAAACAACTCCTAAATATTTGCCCGAATTTTTATCTTTCATAATAGTTTGGTTGTCGGAAACAGAAAGCTCTAAATCGCTAAACTTCATGCCTTCTGTCAAGACAATTTTATCATTGCCGTTGCCAAAATCTGTAATTATATCGGCTTCAGTAATAGTAGATCCGGCGGCGGTTCTTTCAATCACAAATAAATCCTCGCCCGCGCCTCCTGTCAAGATATCCCCGCCTTCGCCGCCTATTAGCAAATCGTTACCCCGATCGCCAAATATCCAATCGGAGTCTTGTCCTCCATAGAGTGTATCGGTTCCCTGACCGCCCGACAGCGTATCAGCGCCTTCATTTCCTGCTAGCAAATCATTTTCCCGATCGCCAAAAATGCGGTCGTTTCCCCCCAAACCTTGAACAGTATCATTACCCGCAAATCCTCTAATCGTATCGTTGCTGAGAGCTCCCAGGAGAAAATCGAAGCCGAAACTACCGTCGATGTTAACCATTTTGCGTTTAATGATGCGTTTAATAGAATGAAGATTTGGCGATCGGCATCCGCCAACCGGTACCAAAAGCTCGATCGCTAATTTTCAAACCCGGGGCTGCTTGCCGCCGTTTAAACTCCGCTTGCCTCACTAATTTTACTACACGTTTAACCACGGCTTCATCGTGTCCTGCAGCGACAATTTGTTGGGCCGATTCGTGATGTTCGATCAACCGCTGCAAGATGTCATCCAAAACCTCGTAATCCGGCAAAGAATCTTGGTCAATTTGTCCCGGTTTCAGTTCAGCACTCGGCGCCTTACTAATAATATTAACCGGAATAATTTCGTTTTCCAACTCGGTCTGATTTTTTACATTCTCACTCCCAGAATTAAGCCACCTACAAAGCGAATAAACGCGAGTTTTCGGTACATCAGAAATCACCGCCAATCCCCCATTCATATCGCCGTAGAGAGTGCAGTAACCCACCGACATTTCCGACTTATTGCCAGTCGAAAGCAACAAAGGTCCAAACTTATTAGAAATGGCCATCAACAGATTGCCTCGAATCCGCGATTGAATATTTTCCTCAGCAATCCCGAAAGTTGTGTTGACAAACAAATTGGCGAGAGTGCGATCGTAAGTTTTCATCAAATCGCCGATCGGCAATAGTTCGATCGCCATGCCCAGATTTCGGGCTAATTCCAAAGCATCATTAACCGAATGATCTGAACTATAAGGAGAAGGCATCAGCACCCCTAGAACATTTTCGGGCCCGATCGCGCAACTGGCGATCGCCGCCACCAAAGCCGAATCTATCCCGCCGCTCAAACCGAGTACAACCTTAGAAAAACCGCACTTGCGAACATAATCTCGCACTCCCAAAACCAAAGCAGACCAAATTTCTGCATCTCCCTCGGCAGGGTAAAAACTCAACGGCGCAGCCTCACTTCCTGCTGCATTTTGCTGATGGCTGCCAACTAAATCTTGTTTAGCTGCGTCATATTCCAGCACCGCAAAATCAGTTTCAAAAGAAGCTAATACCTGAATTAAATCACCCTTTCGATTCACAGCAAAACTGCTGCCGTCAAAAATAATATCGTCATTTCCCCCTACCTGATTAGCGTAAATAATCGGTATCCCGCAGCGGATGACGCTGTGCTGCAACATCGCCGATCGCACTCCCCGCTTCCCCGCAGAATAAGGCGATGCCGACAAATTCAGCACTAAATCTACACCCAATTTTGCCAAATCGGAAATAGGATCGCCTGCGTAAGTGCGTTTACCCCAAAACTCCTCATTGTTCCACAAATCTTCACAAATTGTCACGCCGACTTTGAGTTCGCCAAGAGAAAAGTAATTGCTGTTTTCTCCCCGTTCAAAATATCTATCTTCATCAAATACATCATAAGTAGGCAACAAGCGTTTATGAAAAACTTGTTTGACGGCGCCATTTTGCAACAAAACAGCGCTATTAAACAATGATTTTCCGCCGAGTTTAACAGCATTAGCATTAGGTAAGGCAGTGCCAGCTATGACTGCCAACTCCGGTGGCAAAGCTTGCGCCAGTTGCAGCAACTGTGCACCTGCATCTGCAATGAAACTCGGATTGATTAACAAATCGCGCGGCGGATAACCGATCAGGGAAAGTTCCGGTGTTAGCAATAAGTTTGCGCCCTCAACCTCAGCTTTTTTCGCAGCCTCCAGAATTAGGTTGGAGTTGCCAAAGATATCACCAATAGTAGGATTGAGTTGTGCGATCGCAATTTTCATATCACCAAATCACTTAATAAATATTGCTAACAATCCGCCCGCGCGGACTCACTTTCCTATAGTCCTAGATTTGAATCTAGCAAAAACTTACTTAGATTTGTAATGTTTCAACTCTTCCTCAATATAATAATTTACCAAATCCCGGTAAATATTTTCAACCACATCAGGATTCAAACCCGACTCTTTAGCCCACTCGCGCCGCTGCTGTAACATATCGTGAAAGCGATCGAACGCTTTAACGCTAGCTTCACTCGTTTTGAACCTTGCTGCAGCGATGACGTATTGAAATCTCTTGCTCAAAGCCTCGATCACTTCTCGATCGATAATATCAATTTCCTCCCGAACTTCGTTAATATTAGCGCATTCATCAGGGTCTTTCATAGCCTGCACTCCTTAATAGCTTCTATTCTAATGTTACTAAATTGCTCCCCGAATGTCATCCAAGGAACAGCTAAATAAACACCAGCGGCTTATTTTTGAAAGGAGCAAAAGCGGCCGCATCAAAGCGGTACAAACTAGCAGGGCGGCCAGCCCCGCGCGAAACCTTAACACCGGTATCGCACAAAAAACCCAATTTTAACAATCGAGATCTAAAATTAGAATAATCCGAAAAACTTTCCCCCAAAATAGTTGTATAAAGCTGATACAAATCGCTCAAAGTAAAAAGCTCCGGCAAAACTTCAAAAGCTACCGGACTGTATTCAAGTTTGTTACGCAGTCGCCGGTATCCGTATTCGAGAATTTGATTGTGATCGAAGGCAAGCTGTGGAACTTGTTGCACGGGATACCAAGCAATGCCGCCGACGCGGTGGCCCACACCCGCGACTACACTCCCAGCAATTAACTCAGCTTCCTCAAAGCGAACCAAAGCAAAATAACTCACCGAAAGATAGCGATCGCCCCTGCTAAATTCCCGAGGATCGCGCCCCGGTTCTCCGAAAGTATACAATTGCTCCAGATACAAATTTTTTACCCGAATTTTCTCAGACAAAATCCGGTAAGCCGCATTTTCAAGAGACTCGCCCTGACGCACCAAAGTACCAGGAAGACTCCAAGAATCGATAAACGGTTCGTCTTGCCGCATTACCAACAGCACCAACAAGCGGTTCTGCACGGCATCGACGGAGAAAATCACATTATCTACTCCTACTTTAAAGTCAGCTAATGAGCAACCTTCGCCCTTTTTCGTGCCTCGTGCCATGCGTACAAATGCTCCCTATTGATGTAATCTTCGATGGTCGGAGTCAGAGCTTCCCTGTCTCCTGTTTCCCGATAGGAAGTAGAAGAAACATTGGGAGCACTCAAAGATGCGATCGCCACGTCTGCACCCATCCGCCTCAACTGCCACAAATCTAATTGTTCGGAGGGATAACCGGGTCGCGGTACTATCAGCAAGTCCACTTGTTTTAACAATTGTTCAAATTTGTACCAGCGAGACAGTTGCCCCACCAAGTCCGAACCTATTACCAGCGTCAAATCTGCATTCGGCCACAGCACTCTTGCTTGTTCCACAGTTTCTAGCGTCCTCGGACTGCTGAGTTCTGGATGCAAGCAAAGATTGTGTCGGGGCGAATTAATTTCTTGAATCATTAACAGCAGCATTGCCGATCGGTGTTCTAGAGAAGTTTGGTGCGACTTAAAAGGATTGTCCGACGCCCAAACTGCTACCCAATCAAAATGTTGGGAAAGCCAACTCAGAATTGTTTTGTGTCCTGCTGTGGGTGGATCGGCACTGGTTCCAAAAAGAGCAATCTTCTGCATAGGGAATCGGTAATGAGTAATGGGTAATTGTTGACTGTTGACTGTTGACTGTGGACTACTGACTAATGACTCTTTTTGGTTTTTTGGGTGAGACTCTGCAAATCTGGAGAAATTTCCACCTGCAGCGAAATTGGGTTGTCAAGTTGGCGAGTTTCGGGTCGAAGACTGGCGACAGAAGCAGCCGTTCGTTTGGCGATATCGTCCAAACTTTCCTCGTTCTGGACTCGTTTGCCGTCCTTGACAACCAATTTCATTAATGGTATAGAATCGCAATTCTTAATATTTTCTCCGGACAACGCCAAACAATCTCCGAGAATTTGCCCATTTTCAATATGTCTAAAAATTTGCTTTCTTCCTGGATATGTTACCTTGCCGCTTGCCTCTTTCATCACCGGAATTCCGTCAATTTCCACCAACTTATAAACACCGTTGACAGGGGAACCGCTGACCAACTTGGTTCCCAAACCGTAACCGTCAATGCAAGCGCCGCTACTTTTTAATTTCGCAATTTCTCGATCGTCCAAATCGCCGCTAGCAAAAATTGGAACGCCCGGAAGGATCGATCGAACTTCCCGAGACAGCACCGCCAAATCGCCCGAATCCAGCCGCACGCCTTCCAACTGCATTTCACCGCTGTTTACTCGATCGGCCAACATCCGCGCCGCCGCCACAGTATCATAAGTATCGATCAGCAGCGGCGCCCCCGGAAAATAGCGGTGAAAAGCTGCAAACGCCTGATTCTCGCTGCCTTCGAGGGCAGCCACAGCCATTACCAAAGCATGGGCGATCGTACCGACAGGCTTGCGGCCCAACTTCAAAGCAGCCAAAACATTAGAAGTTCCGTCGAATCCCGCAGCCAGAGCAGCCCTAGCCGCCCAAACAGCAGCTTGAGGCCCAAAAGCCCTGCGCGTCCCGAATTCAAGCAACTTAGCCTCCGGGCCCGCCACATCGCGCAGCCGCGCTGCCCGCGTCGCAATCAAAGTTTGATAATTTATGGTATTCAATAAATAAGTTTCCACTAACTGAGCCTGCCACAGAGGAGCCTCAATTCGCAGCAGAGGCTCGTTGGCAAACACCGCCGTCCCCTCCGGCACCGCCCAAACATCGCCAGTAAAGCGGGCTGTGGCGAGTAAAGTCCAAAATTGCTCCGGGGCGCCGGCAAAAATCCCAGTGGACTGCAAAGCCTGAATTTGCGCCGGCGAAAACCGAAATTTCTCCAAATAATCGAGAACTTGGGCCAAACCCATCGCGATCGCGTAGCCAAAACCCCCTGGCAGCCTGCGCGCGAATAATTCAAAACTCGCGACCCGCCCGTCGAGCCCTTCCCCGACATAACAAGCGGCCATCGTTAGCTGGTAGAGATCGGTCAAAAGGCTGTAATCTGCTGAAGAAACCGTTAGTTCCCGGTCTTCTAAGATTTCTTCAAAACCTGTGAGCTGCAGGCTTTCTGTGGTAGTTTTCATAAGAAAAACCCCGGACAAACTTCTTTTTTTTAATTATAGTGACAAACACCATATCTTTTTGTAAATCTTTGATAAAGATTACATATATTTGTCGGAGAAATTCGCTGATTATGCCCTTTCTTAGCGGATTTCGGTTAATTTGTACATTAATATTATGGTAAAACCAATATAAATATTTAATTTAACAAACTCAGGAATTAAGCACAAACACTCAAGCGTTCCGGGTTTTTTGCGAAAATATTTCCTTGCAGCCTTTGAATAGAGTTAGACAACCCGGTTTCTGAGCGTCGGGAGGGCGATCGCGACTGCTTGAGTTGACCAAGGAAAAATCTACCAGCAAAAGGTCGATCGTCCAACAATGCGTAATTCCTAAAACCTTCAGCTTGCTTCAATGTTGCAGACCAATAAGTAATTCAAATAAATATTGCTAAAGTCATCCATAGCCCAAAAATCCGAGTAATCTAATAAGTATCAGAACCCAGATTAAGAGAGGCAGATTCTATGAATCTTTCTAAATCTTTGACAAACGCGATGCGTTACGTTTCGGAAGCAGCGGTGCGGATTTTTAGCCCCAGCGATGACAACTATCCAAATAGTGGAGTTCAACCTTTTGAAGGTAAGCTCTCCAAAACTTCTAAATCGAGAGACTGAACAGCCATTCACGCAGTTTCTAGCGAGTTCGGCACAGGCATTCACTTTAACAGTCAACAGTTAACAATTAATTGTTGACTGTTAACTTTTGACTTGTGACTTGGACTGTTAATAGTAATTGTAGGTGGGGTTTCTCTTCGTTCTACCCAACCTACAATTACCAATCACCAATTACACTGAACTTCCCCAATTGACAAAAGGTATATTCAGTGTAGAGTAAGCTTTTAAAATAAAGATTTTGGCGTGGCTGATTTAGGGTATGAAAGGCTAAATATGCAAGTCATAGAAACCAGTATTCACAAAACTTCGGGATTTTCAAGTGATTTTTTTCATACCCTGATTAAGCAACGCCGACGTGAAGATTTCTGAGTTGAAAGCGAATTCTCAGGTTAAACAAGCTCAAGGCGAAGCTTAGTCGATTCGGGTGAAGGGAAATGCTCAAGCTGAAGCTTATCGCGCGGGTGTTGTGGCTTTGGGAGGTTCCGGTTATACGGCTTTGCAGTTAATGCAAATTATAGGCGATCGCAACGTGCGAGTTGTGCCGGATGTTGCGGTAACAGGCAACGGTAGCGGCGGCGGTTTGGTTGATGGTTTGCTGGGAATGATGATGTGGAATCAAACGAGCAAAAATGGAGAAAATGGCGGCGAGTTGCCGGTAGTTAACCTACAGAAATCGGAACCTGCGGCCAAGTTATCAGTACCCTAGGTGAATTCTGTTAAGCCGCCGGCATCTCCCGCTAATTCCCCTGTTGCGAATTCTGAGGCTGATATTGATTCGCGGTTTGATGAATTGCCGTTTGACGATCGATCTTTTAGTTAGGCTGGGCAGTTGGTATTGAGGACTTCAGTCCTCTCTTATCGAAAGGGGGTATTACCAGCAGGGTAAGCGCATCTCAAAGGCTATTGACAAGCGGGTTGAGAGGCATCATCATGGGGGAATAAACAAGCAGCGAGAATAGTCAGCATATAGTTATTATCCATAGCGGCGCGATTGGATTTTTGGCGATTACTACGTTTGCAAGATTGCTCCAGATTTAAAGCATTAAGAGCAATTCGTCGCAGCAAGGCTAAGTTTTGTGGCCCATGACCAGTACGGACGCGACAAGCATCTTCATTCCAGGTGACATCTAAAGTCCAATGCAGACCATTTTCAATACCCCAATGTAGACGGATAGCTTGCCCCAATTTATGAGCATTACATTCCAAACTCGTTAAATAAAACTGAACTTCATGGGTAGTTTTATTCCAAAGATGTCTGACCCGGACTACCATGACAACACATTGAAGACCAACCCAATCTTTTTGGTTATGTAAAGTTGGTAATTGAGAAATAGGAACACACCAACAGGATCGTTTTTCAGTCCGATGGTGACGCGATCTCTACTCGTTGGTCATAACTATGGATAATACCTTCAAACCCTTGAGACAATAGTTGCTCAAACCAATCTTTTACTTGTCCGTGGAGTGTAGGATGATTAGCTTTAAGGGCTAAAAGGTAATCAGCTTTAGCCTAAAAAATTTGGGATGCAATGGCTGTTTGCGTACCCATTGCATCAATCGTAATAATACATCCCGCCATATCTAATAACTCTAATTAGGCAGGAATTGCAGTAATTTCATTAGATTTATCTGCTACCTTTACTTGTCCTAAAACAAGACGATATTGACTCGACCAAGCGCTCACTAGATGTAAAGCTGATTTCCCCGGCTCTCTATCGTATGAGCCTTTGATAGTCTTACCATCAATGGGAATTACCTGCGCCCCTACTACCTCAACTATCGATTCTATCCAACGTCGAAAGCATTGCTCAAATACTTTGGGATTAATGCGTTCAAAGACTCGTCGAAATGTATCTGCACTTGGGATACCTCCTGGTAAAGCTAAAAACTGCTCCAACCATTCACATTTACTTAATCCATAATTTTCCATGTCTTCCCATCCATTACCTCCTGCAATTACTGACAATATTCCAACGCTCAAAATATCTGTTAATGTATGGACACGCGTTCTTTCTACACGAGGGTCTTTGATATCACCAAATACTAATGCCATTTTTTCTGTCAGTGCAGTCGCCTGAGCTATACTCAATCTTTTTGAGCTTTTAATCCTGTGTTTTCGAGATTTGAAACCTGATGCCATAAGACTGACCTGTTAAGTAAGATAGACACTTTTTTCTTACAAGCATACTACATAACATCTTTGATACTCAAATTGTCTCTATCAATCTACAAGTGGGTTCAATAATCTGTATTTTTAAATACAAAATTAGATGCGCTTACCCTGGTATTACCAGTTTGTAGTTGGGCGCGATACCTAGCAAAAAGTTCAGCTAATCTCCTCAACCCAAGGTCAGCTAATACTGACCTTTTTTTATAGCTAAAAACTAAACTTTTAACCAGCTATTTTGGCGAAGACTTTTTCTAAACTTCAAACTTAATTGACATGGCGATTTTAAAATGTTACTCTCGGCATATTGCGATTCCGTCCTGAGTGTGCTGGTTAAATTTCACTTTAGCCTCAAGGCTTTGCTAGGTAAGGCTTTGAGATTATTTACATCGGCTTGCGGGCAACTTGCTCAACTCGGGGCGATTGCCTTGAAATCCTAGCCAGCTATGGTGTAGGACACCAGAAAACTAATAATTTGGCACACTAAGTACGGAAGAGCAAGGCATATTTGGAGTTTACTTCCTTAGCAATTAGAGTAAGTTATGCAACTTTCACCGATGGATTTAGATACATTTTCTCAGGCGAGTCTCCTGGGATTCGCGGCCTTAGCAGGCTATATTCTGACACTGCTTCCCACAAATTTGAGAATTGTTTTCCCTGGAACAAAAAAAACTGGCTTTCCCCAATGGCTGCTGAAATATCGCCGTTTCATTGGTCTGATCTCTTTCTTTTTAGCTGTACTTCACGGATTCATCTTTTTCAAACAAAGAAACTTTGATATTTTTGATATCAAAACTTATTTTGTTTACTTCCAGGGAGTATCAACATTCATTATTTTTACTCTTTTGGCTATCACCTCTAACGATTGGAGCGTGAAAAGACTTAAGAAAAATTGGAAAAAATTGCAGAGTCTCACTTACCTTGCTATGTTCTTAGTAACCGGGCATATCTGGGATAAAATGGCCGGTCACTGGACATATTTAACGCCTGTTGGAATTGCAGCTATAACCGCCACAATAGTTTTATTTCTCGGTCGAATTTTGATTGAGCGGCAATCTAGACCACAAAAACATCAGCCAACAGAAGGCAAAGTAACAGTGCTAACAAGAGTCTTGGATAGTATTTCTCAAAGGTAGAATGCAGCCGAAAAATCTTCTATCAATTTCTGGGCTTGAAATCTGGAAATTTATTTTACATAAAGTGAGTGGTGGAGGCCATATTTATGATATCAAAAGCAGTTAAATGGAAAGTTTCAGCAGCCTGGACACTAACAGCGGTTGTAACTGCGGCGGGCATCGGCTGGTCTAGGTCGCTTCCGGAATTGGAAACAACTGTATCGCAGTTTAAATCGGGGCTGTTAACTCAATATTCTCGCAGTTTTAAAGATAATTCTGGGTGGATTTACGCGATCGCACTCAGTCCCGACGGCAAAACTTTAGCCAGCGGGAGTTATGGCGGCATTATCAAAATCTGGAACTTGGAAACCGGCAAATTACTTTACACCTTAAAAGCACATACCGATGCAATTGAATCCCTCGCCATTAGTCCTGATGGCAATGTTTTGGCTAGCGGGAGTTGGGATAACCGGATTAAATTGTGGAATCTCAAAACTGGCATACTCATCAATACCTTGAAAGGTCATGCGGATGATGTCAAGGCAATAAGTATCAGTCCTGATGGAAGGTTACTCGCTTCTGGAAGTACCGACAAAACTGTAAAAGTGTGGAATTTTTCCGATGGGAAACTACTCAGCACACTTCCAGATACAGACTGGATTAAATCTGTCGCTTTTAGCCCGGACAGTAAAATTTTAGCAAGCGGCAGCGAGAATGGAACTATTAAGATTTGGTGGCTTGATGATGGCGGCAATTACACCCTCACTGGGCATTCTGGGTCGGCGAACTCAGTTGCTTTTAGTCCTGACGGCAAAACTTTAGCGAGTGGCAGTGCGGATAAAACTGTTAAGCTGTGGCAGTTTACAAATGGCAAAGTTCTGCATACATTAACAGGGCATTCCGGCCCGGTGCAGTCAGTTGCTTTTAGCCAGGATGGACAGGCTTTAGCTAGTGGCAGCTACGACAAAACTATCAAGCTGTGGAACTTGAAAACAGGCGAACTGATGACAAATTTTGCGGATCATTCTAAGCCTGTTTGGTCAGTTGCTTTTAGCTCTCAAAATCCTGTTTTAGCCAGCGGTAGCGGAGATGAAACTATTAAGCTTTGGCCTGTACCTGTCCCGAGTGCGACTCAGGTTAATTCTCCAGCACCAGAGGTAGAGGCAGCACCTTCTGAAATTCTCTCCCCCGGTGAAATTGCACAGTTGAACCGGAAAGTTTACGACCAAATTGACAAGAGTTGGCGCTCGACTCCCACCTTCAAAACTTCATTAGTTTATCGGGTTGCCGTGAATGAAAAAGGGGTAATTATAGATTGTCAGCCGCTGAACCAAGCAGCGGCTGATTTTATTCGAGAAGTTTCTCTTTCTTCCTTTCGCCAGGCTGGGAAACATCAGCATTTTTATCAATTTAAGGTAGTGTTAAAACCCTCTGGGGTGCTTGAGGTCAGCCCGTGGTAAGGGTGAAATTACTCATACTAATTTTTTCACAAATTATGTAAAATTAAATTTTTTAAAATTAATGACGCGCTCGATATTATTGTCTTCTGGTTCTTCCTTATTCCTCCTTTTCTATCACTCATAACTCTTGATGCAATTCATCGCTCTTGAGAACTTTGTACCGATCGCAGTACAATCGATCGATATTGCATCTGAGGAATCTCCCATGTCAGAACCGTTTTCTACTGAGATTAGCGATCGCATCTGCACTCACATGAACGAAGACCACGCTAGTGCTGTCGTGCTATACGCTCAAGCATTAGGCGACCAACCAGAGGCAACAGAAGCTCAAATGCTCGCTATTGATGCCAACGGTATGGATTTAACCGCTAAAGTCAAGGACGAAACAGTGCCTGTCAGAGTTAAGTTCGATCGCACTTTAAAAGACGCCGAAGATGCTCACCACACTCTCATTGAAATGGTGAAACAAGCTCGAAAAGTTGCTAAGTAGTCACTTGCGGACTATCCTGTTATAATTTTAACGTTCGCAGTACAGACTTTAGTCCGCTTAAATAGTTGTTAAGGACTCAAGTCCTTACTACAAACCTTGACTCCGGTTAAATCCTTTTTAAGGGCTAAAGTCCTGACTGCCAACAAAATATTTAATAAAGTTGAATATACATCTAAAATATCAAATAAAATGACCGAAAATTACCCTCAATCCCGAGAATTAGATACCGTCAAGGGCAGTAAAAATAACCACTTCGACGCCCTGGTAAAGCGAATAGATTTGATGATTCGCGCCCGCTATTCGCTGCTGTACATTGTCGGCGTCGAGGAGGAACCGATCGAGGCTGTAATTGCCCAAGTAGCGCTGCAAGTAACTCCCGCGCGCCGGGTGTTGTTCTGGGATCTCGTCCGCGGCTGGGAAGATAATGCTTCTGGGAAAGGTTCGGTAATGGCGGCGCTCGATCGCGTCAGCAAAACTGCTGTTGAAGAATATACCATATTTGTACTGCGGGATTTGCACCCTGTTTTGAAATATCCATACAGCGAAAAAAATGCGGCGGTAGTGCGGGAATTGCGGAATTTAACGCGGGAATTGAAGCGCAGCAAAAAAACTATAGTTCTTACTTCTCACACGCTGGAATTGCCGGAGGAATTGAAAGAAGAAGTAACAGTAATTGATTTTCCTTTGCCCAACGTCCAAGAAATCGACAGTTTAATTTCCCACGTTGTGGAAAAGCCGCAACAGTTGCAAGTTAGCGGTTTAGCAAGGGAACAGTTGGTTAAAGCTTGTCAGGGTTTGAGCCGCGCTAGAATCGGGCGGGTTTTGGCTAAAGCTTTGGCCGCCAAACAGCAAATTAACGAGTCAGATATTGACGGAGTTTTGGAGGAAAAACAGCAAGCAATTCGCCAAACGGGCATTTTGGAGTTTTTCAACTCCCGAGAATCCCTAAAAAGTGTGGGCGGATTGGAGAATTTGAAGCAATGGGTAAAGATGCGGCAAGATGCTTTTACTGACGAAGCGCGTCGCTACGGCATACCGAATCCGAAAGGAGTTTTGTTAGTAGGAATTCAAGGCACAGGCAAATCTTTATCTGCGAAAACAATCGCCTCAGAATGGCGTTTGCCACTGTTGCGATTGGATACTGGGAGATTGTTTGGCGGCGTGGTCGGGGAAAGCGAAAGTCGCGTCAGGCAAATGATACAATTAGCAGAGGCGATCGCACCTTGCGTTTTGTGGATCGATGAAATAGATAAAGCCTTCGGCAACATTATCAGCGGTAGCGACGGCGATTCGGGAACTTCGCGCCGGGTATTCGGCAGTTTGATTACTTGGATGCAGGAAAAAACCAGTCCGGTGTTTATTGTCGCAACTGCAAATAACGTCAGGATTTTGCCGGCTGAGTTGCTCAGAAAAGGCAGGTTTGATGAAATTTTCTTTTTAAATTTGCCCTCTGAATCGGAACGGCAAGATATTTTTAAAGTGCATTTGCAGCGTTTGCGGCCGACTAGATTGCGCGAGTTTGATTTGGGGGTTTTGGCGAAACGCGCTGAGAATTTTAGCGGTGCAGAAATTGAACAAGTGGTAATAGATGGGTTGTATCGGGCGTTTGGAACTTTTGTAAACGGACAGCGCCGGGATTTGATGACCGAGGATATTTTGAGGTCGATCGAGGATACTGTACCTTTAGCTGCGATCGCGCGATCGCAAATTGAAGATTTGAAGCGCTGGGCGGCGGAAGCGGGCGCGAGAACAGCATCTAACGATACTCACTTAATTGATGAATTGAAACGCTACAGCCAGCGGCGGAGGGATGCGATCGACAATTGACCCCACTTGTAGGGTGCGTCAGTTAAGGTCTAATTAATTCTCCCAAAAATCCCATCACACGCACCTTCCTAATCGCATGGTGCGTCATTTCATGGCAGATTAATTCTCCCAAGTATCTCCCCTTCTGACGCACCCTACTACTGCTAGTAGCCTACAATAGTTTATGGACAGTTATCTTAAACCTTTTTAGCGAAGACAGCGCCACTACAAACCTAACCTAAAAATATCCGCAAGAATACCATTTTTCTCAACCATTCTCCCCGCATCCGGCGAATCATAAACCACTAACAGCGAATTCTGCTCCCCCAAATATGGAAACAGGCTCAACCCCTCAGCATTGTCCGTACCAACCTTAAAAGGCAAGTCAAACAATACCTCCAAATCTCCCCCATCTTGTCCAGTAATACTGTCGCCCGATCGCCCTAATATCCCCTTTAACCGAAAAACCCTCATCGCCCCCGATAAAGTCATCGTCGGCCCGGCTAAAACAATCAAATCTTCCCCGTTCCAGCACAATTCTCGCACCCCCAAACCGTTCAAATCAACAAAATGTTTCTTGTAAAACTTGCCGGCTTCACCAATAGCCTTTAGCTTTAAAACCCCCTGTTTAGACTCTTGCACTTCTATTTCTAAAATTATCGCCCAACCCCGCAGTACAGGTCCCCGTAAACCAAGAAAAATCCGATTGCCGCGCACCGCCAATCCTTCAATATCAAAACCATTTTCTTTACTAGGAATCGGCACAGATAAAAATAGACCGAGATGGCTGTCATCTTTCAGCGCATCAGTCAGCAAATTCCCCGTTTTTGTCGGCTGAAGGTATCCCGCTTTCAGTTGGTTTTTGGGATTTTCCGGATGGGAAATTGACTTGCACAAACTCCCGTTTTTTACAGGAATTCGTGCCAGCAAATAACGGTTGACCTCCGTTTCTATTTTGGCTAAATTTTGAATGTCTTTATTCGGGTCTTGGCCTTTAGCTTTCTTGCGTTTGGTGCTGTGAGAAGCCACAAACCAAAGATAATCGCTGTTGAAATCAATTCCTTCAATATCGATTTCACCAGCTTGTTCGGAAAAATCGATAAAATCGGCGATCGCAAATCTTTGATGTTCTCCAAAAATATGAGGCCCGACAGGCGACAAACGCTCGATCGAAGTCGTTTCATCGGAACCCAGCCACAAATGACCATCGGGAGTTAAAGCAACAGCGGATAAGTCTGTAATAATATCAGCCGCTTCGCTGTTGAATTGCAGCAGCAGCCGGCCGAGCAAAAAAGATTCTGGCATAATTATTAGCACCAAAACTATTCTTAGGGTAAGTCATTATAGCTAAAGTTGCTTGAAACTGATATCTTGCCACAGTTGTAATAGTCAGCCGGGGGATTTATTCCCCCTCTCAAAGCTGGCATTCGGTTAAAAGTTAGATGTTGCACCATTCTCAATAAGGCTTTTATGGGCGGGCTAGGAGCAACGGCCCACAAGAAAGAAAATTCATCTGTTGTGGAACAGGCATCTTGCCTGTTCATGACAGAGGTGCAAGATGTGAGTTAAAACCCATTGAAAATTAAAACAGAAAACTAAAACAAATATCCTCCTCAAGTCTCATAGCGAGAACTTCCGTTTTGAGATAAAGATTTTTAACCCCTAGCGGGCCAAACCGCAGTCGGCGGTGATTATTCCGCAAACCGAACCTCCACAGACGGATAACACCCTAATTGAAGCATTAACATCCCCGTTACGTTTCGTTACGATAAGGAGACAGAGAGAAAAACCTCTCATTCGTAAAATCAGAGGTAGCCATTATGAACGGTACATTTCGCGTCGGCAACCTGTTTGGGATTCCCTTCTTTGTCAACGCATCTTGGTTTTTAGTTCTGGGTTTAGTAACCTGGCAGTACGGCGGCGCACTAGCTGCCCTGTTTCCCACATTGGGCCCCGTAGCGCCCTGGATGCTGGGATTATTCACAGCGTTACTGTTATTTGCTTCCGTCTTAGCCCACGAATTAGGACACAGTTGGGTAGCCATTAAACAGGGAATTGGCGTGAAATCGATTTCGCTATTTCTGTTTGGCGGACTGGCTAATTTAGAAAGAGAATCTAAAACCCCAGCCGAAGCATTTTGGGTAGCGATTGCAGGCCCGTTGGTGAGCTTATTGTTATCCGGTTTGTTAACAGCGATCGGCATCGGTGCTGGTCTCACAGGCCCCGCAGGCGCCATCGTCGGACTTTTAGCTTCCATCAACTTAGTTTTAGCCTTATTTAACTTAATTCCCGGTTTGCCCCTCGACGGCGGCAACATCCTCAAAGCGATCGTCTGGAAAATTACTGGCAACCCTTACAAAGGTGTAATTTTTGCTAGCCGCGTCGGTCAAATAATTGGTTGGATTGCCATTGCTACAGGCGTATTCGGCAATATTTGGAATCTAGTAATCGGTTGGTTCTTACTGCAAAATGCCGGTCAATCTGCCCAATATGCCACAGTCCAAAATAAACTGGCAGGGCTGACAGCCGCAGATGCTGTGACCCCCGAAAGTCCGATCGTCTCCCAAGACTTGTCCCTCAGAGAATTTGCCAACAACTACGTGATCGGTAGCACTCAAACCTGGCGCAGGTTCCTGGCAACAGATGATGCCGGACAATTGGTAGGGGCGATCGACCTTGATGACCTCAAAACCATTCCTACCGGAACCTGGCCCCAAGTTTTAGTTAAAGAGCTCCTGAAGCCGATCGAGTTTTCCACAACCGTCAAACCAGAATTATCTCTCCTCGAAGTAGTCACCCTCCTGGAACAGCTAAAAGTACAAGAACTCCCCGTCATTCGCGAAAACGGCGTCCTCGTAGGACTTGTAGAAAAAGCTGAAATTGCCCGCCTGCTACAAAGACGAGCCGAAGCGAACCCTGCTTGATCTTCTCAGATACTTGACAAATAACAGTTAACCCCCTCGATTTCCGCTTACCAAAAAGGCGATCGGGGGGGTTAACTGTAGCTGGACAAAAGCCAAGTGAAACACTAAATTATTAGCTGCAAATCAAGGATGATAACTATAATAGTGTATTGATCATCTGAGCGAGGACGCTATGCCATCTCAGCACTTTTCCTCTCAATCCGAAACAACAGAGTCAAAAGTTCTGCCTGCTCTGACAAACAATGTATTACCAGAGGATCTCGCCCCTCAGCCAACAGCTCAATTACAAAAATCAGCGCTGACGGTTTCCGCAGCTCAAGATATCATTTACAAATTTTTTATATATCACATCAAAAACTCGGCTTCCGAAGTAGTTTGGCAACAATTTCAAAACATATTTATCCAATTAATTCCTCCAGCTAACCCCACATTAATTCAAGCTTTAGACACAATAATTAAATTTGACTCTCAACTCGAATTTAACTACTTATTTACACGCTGCATTTACATCTTATTAAATAACTGGGTCACTCAGAAACAATACCAACTGGCTCGCGACTTAATTAACATTATTAGCGATAGAACCCTTAGGGAACCCCACCCCGACAATTGTCTCAAAATACTGAGAGTGTGGCTGAGCAACTTTCTCAGCAGCAAAGACTATGAAGAGCTAAAGTTATTTGTATTAAAGTACGATGACTACCAGCCACTACAAAATCACTGGACTTCTCGCTATCAGCCTTATTTGCTAGCCGCTCAATATCTAGATGCTAACAACACCCCCGAAGAACGCCAAGCTGCCAGACTATTGTCGCAGCAGCTCAAAGAAAAATACAAGTTTGACCTAGCAATGTATACCTCTCGCTCTCAGTCTGCTACATCCCAATTAAATAATTATCATAATCCCACACTTTTAGGAGATGAAGCCCTGCGTTTAATCAAAATAATTTTGGTCAACCGCGGCTCCTTAAGCTATCGCAGCTTAGCAAATATTTTTCTTAGAGAAACTCAAAATATTACTTACAAGCAGTTTAAGGACTATCTAATTAAGTATTTATTTAATTACCAATCTAAACTTTTACGTACTGATATTTACCAAGTGAGAATAATTAATATTTTAGAGACTTTTCATCCAGAAAATGACGGAGACACTTTGAGCACTGGCCTGCAGCTCAGAACTTGCAATTATCTAATCAAATGTTTGACTGTGGAAAATTCCGGGAAACCAACAGCCTTATTTCTACTGTTCGCCACTCAACTAAATCCTTTAACACTAGCAATTCTAATTCTCAAATTTATTTTAATTTCACCCCATTCTAGAACCTACTTAGAACTTTGTTGTGCCAGATTAATTCAATACTATCAAGATGACTCGGCTACTGAATGTGAGTGGCTCATTAATTTTTTAGAATTGAGCCAGATAGCTCTAACTATTTATGGAGACAATGTTCAGTATAATTTAGTGAATATGTCAGACAAGCCTGAAGAAGAGCAGTTGTTGATTGATATCAATAACTGTAGAATATTTTCTCAACACAAACAAATTACAAAATATCAAGAATAGTTATCAGTCATCATTCATCAGTCATTAGCTGCGCCTTGCGTGCCCGACAGCAAGTTTATAGGATAAAGTTTTCCGGGAACAGTGTTCGCTAATTTATATAAGCTTGATAAGCTTGTGGTAGCTCTTCGGCGCTAGCATCGGGCATTTCTCCCCTACCCAATATTTGCTCTCGCGCCGAATTGATGAAAATAACTGCGCCGCCCGGAGTTATCGTCGAGACTCCAACAGGCAAATTTTCTACCAGTTGGACAAATTTTTATTCACTTTGTGCCAAAGCTGGAAAAAACTTTTTCAGTTGAGCTGCCATCTCGTTGAAAGACTGCGCTAATTCGCCGACTTCATCAAGCCTACTGACAGTAACAGCACGCACTTTCTGGCGGCGATATCTTTAGCTGCTTCGTTGAGCTGCTGCAGCGGCAGCGTTACCCACCTAGCTGTCAGCACTCCACCAATTGTCGATAGCAGCAGCGCCGCCGAACAAAGTAAAATTGTAGTGCGCGTATTTTTGTTAATTTGCCCCATGAAATCGGATTCGGGAACTGCGATCGCAATCAGCCAGTTCAAACCGTAACTATCAGAAAACCGCAGCACTTCCACAAAATCTTCCTGCCCGTCTCCCCTAAATTTCAGTTGCTGCCGCTGCTTAATGTCGCCAAAGCCCCCGAAGTGTTCGTACAAATATTTAGCTGCGGTGCGAATGACAGGAGTTTGGCTGTCTAAAAGATTCACCCGCTGCCGTTGCTGCTTTCTTGGCATCTTTCTAAAGGGTGATTCTTGACTTGAACTGGCAACCAGCAAGCCCGATCGTTCGATCGCGAAAATTTGTCCCGTTTTGCTAAGCTTGATGCGATGGAGATATTGCTAAAGCCCCGAAAGCGAAAATTCTACGGCACTACCTCCCAGCAATTTACCATTTCGATCGCGCATCGGTTGGCTGGCAGCAATAAAAACAGTCCCGCGAGTAAAACCAGGATAAATACTCGTCCAAATCGCTTTGTTTGTTCGCTGCGACAGCTTCTTGGTACCAGGGGCGCAGGCGGGCATCGTAGGTTGCTGGTTCTGCCTTTAATTTAGCGGTGCGCGTGCCTAGGCTGTCTGTAGCTTAGTATATGTTGTCAGAGTTGGTAGACTTGTTAGCGGCGACAATTTGCAAGCTGTTATCCGTGGGTTGCGCCAAATGCCGAGATATTCTCCTGATTTTTCAGCACCGAAGGATATCCATTGAATGCTTTTAAAACATCGCATTTGCTGCCAGAGGAACTTCTCTCCCCGAGGCTAGGGCCTTTCTAACTGTAAGTTTAATTCACCGCGGTCGATCGCTTCAGCGTTAAGTTTATTTACCCACTGCGTAGGTTCGAGAAAAGAAATCAGCTTTTCTTCAACTCTCTTCCCCGTCTGGGCAATCAATTTCTCGGCGAGCTCTTCGACTGCTTTGTCTCCGTTGCGAAAGGGCGAAAGGACAGATACCCGACAATCTCGACTGCTGCGACGATTTGCAGCACAAAAGAGGCCACTAGAAGGCGACGCAGGGAGATTTTTGTTTGGTGTTGAGAAGTTTTACTCGCGAATCGGGGCAACGGCATAGGCTGGTGACTAATTGCTCCCTAACACTTTAACTGTTCCTGCCTGTAATTTCACTTAGGGGCGATCGAGGTGTTTCCTTGCCCTCAAAACCCCTCCCACACAGACACAAATCAGGAGCAAGCACGAGACTTATACAATTTTAGATTTTAGATTTTAGATTTTAGGTTAAATAATTGGGAATGAATCATGAAGCTCGTGCTTTCGAGCTTCGCTAAAGTTGCATTCTTTTTTTTAACTGGTATGACGCAGTGTTAGCGGAGAATACCTCTGCCATTTTCTTGCTTTAGTGGGTTTCCTAGCTCAACCAAACCTAATTCTTCCTTCAAACCTCTTCGGTTCATCAATTACATCCGTTAAATCCCGTACACAATTGGCTGCAGAACTTCTCTTCAACAGCTACGCGGAAAATCCCCCGCTTGTCCACACGGATATAGCGAGGGGCGAGAATAGGTATTCTCGGAAAATATAAAGTGGTGGCACTGGCTTTTGTCGAGCCATTGCCATCTATAGAAGCCATACTTTTTAGGCTCACAGAAAGATTTCAGAGCCAACTCTCTGCTTGCAGTCAATGCTTGAAGTCAAACCCACCAGTTCAAGCAAGAAGTCAAAGCAAGTCGTAAAAGCCTAGGATTCTTCTTCTTCTTCTCGATCGATTTGGCGCAAGTGAATGTGCTTGCGTCCCAGAGAGATTTCAAATTCATCTCCCGGCTGGAGTTCCATTTGTTTGGTGTAGGCGGCTCCAATCAGTAAGTTGCCGTTAGATTGAACGCTAATCCGATAGCTGGCCGAGCGTCCGCCGCGTCCGTTGCCGTTTTGCTTCCCGTCTAGCTGAATGCCTTCTGCATCAATCAGCGCATTCAGGAATTTCATCATGTTGACCCGTTCTACGCCGTTTTTGGTAACGGTGTAGTAGCCACAGGCTCTAGCTTTTTCTTCCTTGGTAAGGTTCTCTAGGTCTTTGACCTTTTTGATCAGACCTTCACCTTCAAGGGGTTCGATATTTTTCCTTTTAGCCATTTACTGAGTCCTGAAATATTCAACTGGTGTACGGATTTTTTCTCGGTTGGTTTTTTGTTTGGCCAAGAAACTTTAGCTTTATAGCTGGTCGTAAAACCATATTACACCGATCGGCTCAATTGTTAACCACTATTATCTAAATATTTTTAACAACCTGTAGTCTTTCTTGAGGAGTAGCTGCAGCCGGTGCGAGCAATCTCTAAAGTCGGTAGCATAAGCTATCAGCTATCAGCTAGCTGAATATTTGCCCCGCTCTTAAAATCCCATGAAGTTAACCACACGCGGACACTACAGTGTCAAAGCATTACTGGATCTAAGTTTGCAACCTCGCTTTGGCCCGACATCGGTGAAATCGATAGCGAAGCGACAGGAGTTACCTGCTCCGTATCTAGAAAAATTGCTGATTGAAATGCGACGAGCCGGTTTAGTCCAATCTGTTCGGGGTGCCCAAGGAGGATATCAATTAGCCCGCCAGCCAGCTCAAATCTCTTTAGGACAAATCTTAGAGGCTGTAGGTGAAACTATTGAACCTTTACCTCGACATTTTCCCGATGCGACGCAAGCAGAGGACTGGGTAACATTCAGTTTGTGGAACCGATTGCACAAAAAACTTGCCGAAGCGCTGTACAGTATTTCCCTCGAAGACTTATACTATGATGTCCGCAGTTGGCAAGCGGCTCTTGGGGAAGAAACTAGCTTTATCATTTAAATGGTAAGTTCATTCATTCGATCGCCAGCAATCACACATGGACGCAACACTTGTTACCTACTTTGGCGGCTGTCACTGCGGAGCTGTCCGCTTCCGTGTAGCCGTTGACAAACACGAAGCATCTGATTGCAACTGCTCTATCTGTAAAAAGAAGGGATTTTTGCACCTCATTGTGCCGCCGGAACGTTTTACCTTGCTCAGTGGCGAAGATGTTTTGACCACCTATACATTTAATACAGGAACTGCTCAACATACTTTCTGCCGAATTTGCGGCATTCACTCGTTCTATCGCCCCCGATCGCATCCCGATCATTTCGATGTCAACGTCCGCTGCCTTGACTCAGATGCCATCGAACACTTTCAGATCCTACCCTTTGACGGTGTTAATTGGGAGCAGAACGTACACTTGCTCCGCGACGAAAGTAATCTCAGCAGTTAAAATTGCAGCTCAAAAATCAAAGTCCGCAAGGGTAGGAGTAGTTAAAACCTGCGCTACCATTGCGAGCGCTCTTGCTCGGACGGACTATCAAGTTTGACACAATATATAATGATGCCGGATGAATTTCCTGTTTTGATTTTAGCTGCGGTGTTGGATTATTCGATCGGCGATCCTTGGGGTTGGCCGCATCCCGTGCAGGCGATGGGTTGGGCGATCGACCGCTATACTAGACTTGTCTTTAATATATGGAATAATCCCGCAGGCAAAATGCCTGAAGCAGCGGATCGTCCCCCTGGCGAGCAGCACAAACTGCTGCTACGATGTGCTGGTACAATACTAGCGATCGGGCTGATTCTAGGCAGTTATACTGTCAGTTGGTCGATCGTCCAAGCTGGTAGTTGGGTGCATCCTCTTTTAGGTATTGCCCTAGACACCATTTTGCTGGCAAGCTGTTTTGCAGGTCGCAGTTTGAGGGCGGCTGCAGAGGATGTGCTAGCACCTTTAAATGTTGGAGATTTAGTCAAGGCGCGAGAAAGGTTGAGCCTTTACGTCGGCCGGGATACCGAAAACTTATCCGAGCCAGAAATTCTGCGAGCATTGTTAGAAACTGTAACAGAGAATGCAGTCGATGGTGTGACAGCACCGCTATTTTATGCCTTACTTGGGTTCGCTCTGCCGCATCTATTATTAAGTGTTACCGCTGGGCCGATCGATCCTAACTCGATGTGGGCGAGTGCTATAGTCCCCTTGGCGATCGCTTACAAAGCAGCCAGCACATTAGATTCTACGATCGGCTACAAAGAAGCACCATACACTGATTTAGGATGGTTTAGCGCCAAACTAGAAGACGTGCTGACGTGGATTCCTTGCCGCCTAACAGTCATTACTTTAGCCCTTATATCGGGCAAACCGATTTACATTTGGCAAATTTGTCAGAGAGATGCTGTTAAAGATGCCAGCCCCAATTCCGGTTGGAGCGAGTGCGTTTACGCCGCCATCTTGGGAGTACAACTAGGAGGTACCAATTCCTATCGCGGAGTTCTCAAACACAAACCGCTGTTAGGCGAGCCGATTCACCCGATCGCAGCGCCCCTAATTTGCCAAGCATTGCAATTAACTCGGTATTGCTTTCTGATTTGGTTGGGACTATCATTGCTTTTTTATACCTTATTATGTTTGAGCTGCTAACTGATGACCTCACCCGAACAGTCCAGGAGGCATAAATAACGTATTTCTGTCATTGTTCGCGCTCAGCCAAGCAATCGCAGCATATCCTTTTCATCCGTTCGGGGTAAGTCCTGCAGAAGACACAGATCGGCCACCGACAGAAGCAAAAAAAAGTTTTGACCTTTGTTCAAACCCCCAAATTCATCTGTAAAGTCAATCTAAAATCTAAAATCTAAAATCTAAAATTGTTCGATCCGCCAACAGCCAACAATTAGCTCGCAGCAACCAATGACTAAAATTATCGAAATTTTATCCCCTGATGAAGTGAGGCGCACTCTCACCCGCGTCGCTTCCCAGATTGTCGAAAAATCAGGGAATCCCTCGGAGTTAGTGCTGTTGGGCATTCATAGTAGAGGAGTGCCTTTAGCTCAAATTTTGGCAGATCAAATAGAAGTTCTCGAACAAGTCAAAGTACCCGTGGGCGCTTTAGATATTACCTTTTACCGAGATGACTTGGATCGAGTGGCGATGCGGACACCGGCTAAAACAGAAATTCCTTTCGATTTGACGGGCAAAACTGTGGTGTTGGTAGATGACGTTATATATAAAGGCAGAACGAGTCGAGCGGCTTTGAATGCGGTCAACGATTACGGGCGGCCGGAGAAAATTTGGTTGGCGGTATTAGTCGATCGCGGTCACCGAGAAGTACCGATTCAGCCGGATTTTACGGGTAAAAAGTTGCCCACTGCAAAGGAAGAACAAGTTAAGGTTTACGTTCAAGAACTCGACGGGCGCGACGGAGTGGAGTTAATTAAGGGTTGATATCGTTGACTTTTGCATCGGAATAATAATTTTTGGAGTGCTGTACGATCGTCCCCGCGCAGCGCCCGCCATCTCAGAAGCGAGCAGATATGTGGAATTGATTAAGGCTTGATATCGTTGACCTTTGCATCAGAATAATAATTTTCCGAGTGCAGTGCGAGATCTTGAGATCGCGATCGATCTCACGAGCGAGTTGAGCGACCAAATTTCTAGTTGGCGATCGCACTTGCGACCTCAGAAATGAGGTTTCTTGGTATATTTTTCGTTACCGATCGCAAAATTTTCGTAGAAACCCGGTTTCTAGCCGCCCATCCGTCCAGGACTGGTATCTGGGAAGAAACCTGGTTTTTAGCCAGAGCGCGGAGCGTCGTGATTGATTTTAAATCGGCAGTGCAGGAGTTGAACCTGCCTGGGGCGAATTATGAGTTCGCTGCCTAAACCGCTCGGCCAACTGCCGTTAAGTCGATTTGTTCGACCTAACTGAAAATGAAGTATAACATAATTTCCCAGTCCGTGCTAGAACTAGAGAACAAAAATCAAAATCTTTAGATCTGCTGATTCCCCGATCGCCTGTTAGCCAATGTGCTGGAGCCGATCGACCGGACAAAGCAGTGTCTAGGACTCGGCATAAACTTATAGGCAATGGCAGTGAATTCGACGGTAGTGCTGACTCTAATTCTGCTGGCTCTGATGTTTGGAGCAGGCGTGACGAGTTCTGTTTGGGGATTTACTATAGGTCGCGAAGCCTTGCAAGGAACGACTCAACCCGATGTTCGTCCCAGCAACAATGCTGGCAGCGGCAAGCCTGGAAAGACGGCTAGCAAAGACCAAGTGAGCATTTTGAAAGAAAAAGACATTCTCACAACCGTCAAAGCACGGGTAGAAGGTCGCGATCCAGAAAAAACAACGGCTCAAGCAAATACTAAAACAGACAAGGCAAGCTCTAAACCAGCCGCGGCAAAAAAACCGGCTGCACAAAATGCCAGCGCCAAGTTTCCCCTGAACAGTCGCGACGGGGGAATAACCCTGGAAGTGAGCGCGGCCAGTCAGCGCAACAATTCCATGCTGCTAGACGTGAGCATGAAAAATGAAGGCTCCCAACCTGTGAGGTTTCTCTACAGTTTCTTGAACGTTACTGACGATCGCGGTCGGGCCCTGAGCGCGACTGCCGAGGATTTGCCGTCGGAACTGCCCCCCAACGGGCAGGTGTTTTACGGTACGGTGAGTATTCCCACAGCTTTGCTGGAAAATGCTAAAGAAGTTTCGCTGACGCTGACAGATTATCCAGGTCAAAAACTTCAGTTGCAAATATCTGGCATTCCAGTGGCGAAGTAAAATAAAAGAAGACCAAACCTGCAGACAGATTCTCAGGTTTGATCGAGAAAGTTTTTTTAGGGAGCATTGTGTCACTTTTAGGGGCGAGAGTGCAGGAGATATCTGATTTACCCGCGATGAGTTCGACAGAGGTGCTGTCGCGGTTGCTGTCAGTGCTGTTGCTGATTGCGATTAATGCCTTTTTTGTCGCGGCTGAGTTTTCGATGGTGACGGTACGCCGATCGCGCATCAATCAGTTAGTGGAAGCTGGCGACGTTGCAGCTTTAACTGTGCAATCTTTGCAGCAAAGTATTGAGCGATTGCTCTCGACAATGCAGTTGGGAATCACTCTTTCTAGTTTAGCTCTGGGCTGGATTGGGGAAAGTACGATCGCCGTGCTAGTCCGAATGTTGATCGGCTATTTGCCGCTGCCAATTTACCTCAAGTCTGCGATCGCCCATTCTTTTAGCATATCAATAGTAACTTTTTTGTTGCTAGCTTACCTGCAAATCGTACTCGGCGAACTCTTTCCCAAATCTGTAGCGTTGCTGTATTCCGAACAGCTAGCCAGAACTTTAGGGCCTCCGAGTTTATTGATTGCCCGTTTGTTCAAGCCCTTTGTGTCGTTTCTCAATCAATCTACTCGATCGCTTTTGCGGTTTGCGGGCATCGAATACGATCTAAGGCATCGGCCGGTTACTCCCGAAGAACTGCAATTAATTATAGCTACTTCCAGCGAATCCAGCGGCTTGGAAGCAGAAAAGCGAGAATTGCTCAACAACGTGTTTGAATTTGGCGAAGTTTGGGTAGAAGAAGTAATGGTGCCGAGGCCTAGCATTGTCGCACTTCCCAAGACAGCCACCTTTCAAACTTTGCTCGACGAAATGGCGATTTCTAACCATTCCCGCTATCCTGTAACGGGAGATTCTTTAGACGACATTATCGGCATTATTGGCTTCAAACAACTGGCAAAACCCCTAGCTGAAGGTTTGCTATCTCCCGACACGCCAATTGTAACTTGGATGGGTTCGGTGAGGTTTGTGCCGGAGATGATGCTGCTGGGGGAACTGCTGCCTTTGATGCAGAGTTCGTCGGAAGAAATTGCGATCGTAGTCGATGAATTTGGTGGCATTTCCGGGTTAGTGACATTGCGGGATTTGATAGCCGAAATTATCGGTCGCAGCTCCGAGTCACCCGACAGCAAAGAAATTGCTTTGCAAGTATTGGACGATCGCACTTATTTAGTGCAAGCGCAGTTAAATTTAGATGATGTGAATCAAATATTGAATTTGGAGTTGCCAGTAACTGACGAATATCAGACAATCGGAGGTTTTTTAAGCTATCAGTTGCAAAGAATGCCGGCTGTGGGGGAAGTTTGGCGCTGTGAAAATGTGGAACTTACGGTTGTTTCTGTATCCGGGCCGCGGTTGGAGCAACTTCAAATTCACTTGTTGGAAGGGGCTGCGGGCGATCGAGCTTTAGATGAAGTTGCAGCAGCCGATGAGGAAATTGTGGGGAAAGGGCGAAAGAATAGCGGGTTGAGTAGTGTGGCAAAATTGTCTCATTAAGATTTTGATGAAAAGGGCGATCGAAATAGCGCAACTTTTTATACCAAATCTGAGTTAGCAACCCCGTTTATTCTTTAGTCTCTTAGAGAGGGACGAGAGTTTATGGAGGAACGCTTTCAACCGCCGAGTCGGAATACTGTTTAAGCATAAGGCACCGGATCTTTCAGGCCCAATTCCTCAAAAGCCGCCAGTCGCAACCGACAAGAATCGCAAACGCCGCAGGCATTTTCCCCGCCTGCGTAGCAAGACCAAGTTTGATCCCAAGGTACTCCTAATTGGTTGCCTAATTGAATAATTTCTGTCTTTTTAAGTTCGATTAAAGGTGTGATAATATTAATAGCATTTCCTTCTCGGCCCTGCTTTGTTCCTAACCGAAATACTTCCTGCATGGCTTGGATGTAATCGAGGCGGCAGTCGGGATATCCAGAATAATCTAAAGCGTTGACACCGATGTAAATGCGATCGGCTTCGAGAGTTTCTGCGTAGGCGAGGGCAAAGCTGAGAAAGATTGTATTTCTAGCTGGAACGTAGGTAATGGGGATGTTTTGGGACATTTCTGCAAGATTGCGATCGATCGGTAATTCCATCTCATTATCCGTCAAAGCCGAACCGCCCCAAAGCGTCAGGTCAAAGTTTACTATTTGATGTGCCTTAACCGCTGCCGAAAGTGCGATCGCCCTTGCTGATTCCAACTCCCGCCGATGTCTTTGCTTGTAGTCAAAGGAAATAGCGTAACACTCGCAGCCGTCGGCTTTGGCTTGATACAAAACTGTTGAGGAATCCAGCCCTCCCGACAATAAAATAACTGCTTTCACTTACAACATCCTCACTAAAATTAACTTTTATATTTATATCAAATTAGTGGCAAATTGACAAGATAGCAATGCGAAATGCTTGGTGAAAGATATTTTTTTAAACGAACCGCGAAGACGCGAAGGACGCGAAGGAAGAAAAGAGAAGGGACGTTTGTTGATAATTTATAGTGCCTGTTTAACTGGTTCCCAGGCAGAGCCTAGGAACCGAGATTTAGAGGGTCGGCCTCGCATTAGGGCCAGGAAAACTGGAGGCAGAGCCTCCAGATATACGTTACCAGGCAGAGCCTAGTAACGAGTACAAAGAAAATTCATCTTTTGTGGAACAGGCATCTTGCCTGTTCTTGATATTGGTGCAAAATGTCAGATTTAAATTCGTAACAAGTCATCGAGTTCGCGGTAATCGGGCAAAGTTGTATCAATTTTAATGCCCTCCCGTAAAACTGTGCGATCGCCCTGCGCTCTAGATAACAATTCGCTGAAATTCCGCGCCTTAAACAAAATCAAATCAGCAGGTAAACCCACTGCAATTCGCCCTAAATTCGGCAATCCGATTAAATCGGCTGGAGTCTTTGTAACTGCACAGGGCCAGTCTCCATAAGGCCTATCTAAATGAGCGATGCGGACTGCCATATTAAAAACTTCCAAAACATCATGGTCGCCAAATCCGTAAAACGGATCGCGACAATTGTCGCTAGCAACTGCAACGGGAATTCCGGCTGCTTTGAGTTCGTGCAGCAGTGTCACTCCCCGCCAGCGCGGTGTATGCTGAGAGTCTCGGTCTTGCAGGTAAAGGTTGCACATCGGCAAGCTGACAATGCCAATATTTGCTTCCTTGACTAATTCCAGAGTTTCTGTTACTAAATCTGACGGTTGTACGGCTAAACTACAGCAGTGTCCGCAGATTATTTGACCCTCAAATTCATGGCGGATGGCGGTTTTTGCGACTTCCCGCAATGTTACTGAATCTGGATCGTCGTTTTCGTCGGTGTGGAAGTCGAGGTTTAAATTTCGTTCTTTCGCTAAGGCAAAAACTCGATCGAGTTGTTTGTCTAAGTCGGGGTTGATATAGGCGACGCCACCGAGAATGCCACCGATTTGGGCAATGCGATCGGCTAATTTTTCGCCGGCGGGTGTGAGGAAATAGTCGAGGGAAACCAGGGAAACTGCTTGCAAGATCAGCCGATCGCCCCATTCGGCTTGCAGCGCTTCAAATACTCCCAAACTAACGGTTCCCTGTTCGCCTGCGCTGTCTATATGAGTGCGGATTGCCTTGGTTCCGTGGGCGTAGCTGCACTTGAGGCCGAACTGCATCCGCCGGTAAACATCCTCTGCATTCCAGTTTTTTTGGGCATCAGCGCCTACCGCTTCGATCGCGCTGGCAAAAGTTCCATCGGGATTGGGCGATCGTTCCCAAATGTGGCCTTTGTCTAAATGGGTGTGCATATCCACAAAACAAGGCCAAACTAAGCCGCCCTGCAAATCTATAACTGAGATATCTCCATAGGAGGATACAGGTTTTGTACCTGCTGGGATAATTTGGGCGATCGCCCCTGCTGCAATTTCCAAATCCACCAAACAAAAATTGTTCTCACTCCCCGCTGTCGCCACAGTAGAAGCTGACGGGGCGATCGATTTCATGTCTAGAAGAGACGCGGGCACGCGAGCATTTTTGAGCAAATAATTAGATGTACTTGGCAACATTAATTTTGTGAGTTAGTATTTTCCTAAGAATTTAGCGCTACCGCAAAAACGCTACCGAAAATCATTGTCGGTTGAGCGTCGGTTGTATTATCGGTAACAAATGCTACCTTCTTAGTCTAACCATTTAGACATAAAATTGTACAGCGCCGATCGATCGGGGGTCGAGCGCCAACAAACCGAGCATCTACAAATACTGATTTGCAAATAAACCTAGTTTTCGATCTGTTTGCAGTGGTGCACTCTACCAGCCCAGCTAATGGTAATAAATTGTGGTCGTTCCACTGCCATTAGCAACTGTACAAATCGTGAAACTGAACCATGCAAAAATTTACAAATTGCCCAGTTTGCAGCTCCCAAAAAATCAGCTTCCTGTACACAGCGGGGACAGCCCGCCAACCAAAAGAGCCTCCTAAATGGTCAGTTTACGGATGCGAAGATTGTGGCTTAGTATTCGTAAATCCCCGCCCGACATGGGATAAACTGAGCGATTATTACCCAGAGGGCTGGCAGTGCTACAACACATACGTACCAGACGAAGAAGATGTAGTAAAACAAGCCAAAAAACTTAATGAATTCCGACACATTCCTATCCCTGTAGGCAAGCGGTTGTTAGACGTAGGATGCGGCGGAGGTTCCTTTCTTCAAGTCTTCAAAAAACTCGGAGTTGAGGTAGCAGGAGTTGAACCTAGCTCCTCAGCAGCAGCAGCAGCAGCAGCAGCAGCGGCCCGCGAATGCGGTGTCGATGTTTTCACCGGCACTGTAGAAGAATACGTTGCAGAAAAAGGTACTGACGAAAAGTTTGATGTCATACTCTGTTCCCACGTTTTGGGAGCAACGCCTTTGCCTGCAGAAACACTCGATTGCATGAGGCAATTGCTGGCTCCAAACGGTTACATTTGGGTGGCTGTACCGAACGCAGACAGCCCATACGCGCGGCAACTGGGCTGGCGCTGGCACAGCACCGATTATCTTTACAATCTGATCGGTTACACTCCAAAAACATTAGCTCTAGCCGGCGAAAAGGCAGGTTTGGCAATTCAGCGCAATTACACTTACTCTTTGCCGGATGCCCTTCGTCAGTCTATCTGTTTGTGGCAGCGCTATCGGTGGTTTGTACCGCACAAAGTTAGCCGCTTGTTCCTTTCGGACGAACGTGTTGAGCGCATGGCGAAGGAATTGGACTCGCGCGGCGAAGGCGAGGCAATTTTAATGGAATTCTGTCACCCTCAAAGCCGGGATTAAGAGGTTTGGAGCAAGAATATTCGATTGGAGAATATTCGATTTGAGATGAGCTCAAACTTCAAAACTCCGGTTTTGTTGATATCAGTGCGTAATTTTTATCAGGACGGAAACCTTGACCACCAGGTTTTTGAGCAGAAAATTTGGTGACTTTTCACGCAATTTTTCGGAGAAACCGGGTTTCTGAGCCTAAGTCCTGCTTGTATGTGTCTGTCTGCATCTACTTCATGAGAGTGCCCAACAACTAGAAAGAGTTACCATGCAAGAACTGACAAATTGCCCTGTTTGCAATTCACAAAATATCCGTTTCCGCAACAAAGCTGGCACTTCCGATGCCCCTAAAGAACCACTGAAATGGTCGCTTTTTGGCTGTGACGATTGCGGGCTAGGATTTCTCAACCCCCAACCTACATGGGAGGAATTGATTCCATATTATCCCCCAGATTATCTGTGCTACAACACTCGCGTTGAGGATGAGGAACAAGTAGTTGAAGAAGCAAAGCGACGGGGCGAGTACCGGCACATTCCTATCCCTGTAGGCAAGCGGTTGTTGGACGTGGGATGCGGTGGCGGTTCTTTTCTTCAAGTCTTAAAAAAGCTGGGAGTTGAAGTTAAAGGCGTCGATCCTGGGGTATCGGCTACGGCGGCCGCCCGTGATAGCGGACTCGATGTTTTTACAGGCACTTTGGAAGAATATATCGCACAAAAGGGTACGGACGAAAAGTTTGATGTCATCACCTGTTCTCATGTTTTGATGGCAACACCTTCGCCCACGCAAACACTCAACTGCATGAGGCAGTTGCTGGCACCAAACGGTTATATTTGGGTGGCTGTACCGAATGCTGATTGCGAATCAGCGCGCCTGCTGGGCTGGCGGTGGCACAGCGCTTATTTCCCTCGCAACATCATACAATTCACTCCCAAAACTCTGAGTAAAGCTGGAGAAGTTGCTGGTTTGGAAATTCGGCGGCAGTCCACTTATTCTTTCCCAGGAGCCGTGGGTTTTTCGCTGTGTTTGCGGTGGCGCCATCGCTGGTTTATACCGCACAAAATTTCCAGCCGCTTGCTGTCAGAAAACTATCTCAAGCGGGCAGCGCAGGAATTGGACTCGCGCGGCGAAGGCGAAGCAATTTTAATGGAATTCTGTCACCCACAAAGCCTAGATTAAGGCGTTGCGAGCAAAAATATTCGATTTGAGATTTGAGATTTGAGATTTGAGATTGACTGCACCTCGGCTGCTGAGAATCTCAAATCTTTTTTTTTCGCATCTGTTAAAACTTCAACATTGGCGTTTGACCGTTGTGCTGTCTTTGGTGTTGGCTATACTGGAAAAGATTAAACTTTGGACTTATATCAAATCCGAGTAAAACCTCCTGTTATCCTGAAACCCAAGCCGAGAAAGGGTTGTGTGTGGATAGCGCGATTGTTTCAACCAGGGAGGTGTGTACTGTCGGTATGATCGCTCACTGTTTCAGATGGCGATTCGGCTTACAACCAACAGCAGCATCTATAGCAAGAGAAAAAAAACTGTGTCAAAACCCAAGCATATAGTTTTAACATCCCATCCCGACAGATCCGGCACCAAACCTCATCCCATTTACTGGGGAGAAATCGATCCCTTGAAACGGGGGCCTGTGATTGGTAGCCTCACCAAATCGTCTCACCGGAATGCGATCGGCACTCATTCGGGTTCCTACTCTGTTTATCGCGCGCTAGCAGTTGCTTCCGGCGCACTCCAAGCAGATCACCGCCCCGATTTTACCAACACCTCTCCGGCCGCACACATCGGGCCGCACCCGAGTTGGGGCGATCGCAATTTAATTGTTTCTCTCGATCCCTTTGGGGGTTTGGTCAGCGAAGTTTATACTTCATTTCTCCAGCAGGGATACGATATTCGACCGACAATTGCGGTCACTAAAGCTCACATTAATATGCCGGAATTGCAAGATGCTATCGCTAAGGGGCGAGTGCAAATTGATGGCAAAATAGTCAAAGCAGGTGGCAATTTAGCAGTAACTAAAATTGCGATCGACCCGGTTTGGTATTTGCCGGGAATTGCTCGGCGGATTGGGGCTCAAGAAAGCGTTCTCCGCCGTGTCCTGTTTGAGCAAACAGGCGGAATGTTCTCGGATTTAGTGACGCGGCCGGACTTACACGTTTTCTTGCCGCCAATTGGCGGAACTACGGTTTATATTATTGGCGATGTCGCGAATATTTCTGACCCGGATAAGCAGTTGGCGGTACGGGTACATGATGAATGCAACGGTTCAGATGTCTTCAGTTCCGATATCTGCACTTGTCGCCCTTATTTGGTACACGGGATGGAAATTTGCATCCAAACGGCACAATCAGGCGGTTCTGGGGTAATAGTTTACTTCCGCAAGGAAGGGAGAGCTTTGGGGGAAGTGACTAAGTTTTTGGTGTACAATGCCAGAAAACGGCAGGAAGGCGGCGATCGCGCTGATGCCTATTTTACGCGCACTGAATGTGTTGCGGGAGTTCAAGATATGCGGTTTCAAGAACTAATGCCAGACGTGCTGCACTGGTTGGGTATCTCTCGAATTGACAGTTTAGTGTCTATGAGCGATATGAAATACAATGCGATTATCAATTCGGGCATTCAGGTGGTCGATCGCATCCCCATTCCTGAAGATTGGATTCCCGCAGACGCACAAGTCGAAATCGTCGCCAAAAAAGCCGCGGGCTACTACACGCCAGACCCGGTGCCAGATGCTACAATTCTTGCAGAAGCGATCGGACGCGATTTAGGAGATTAAGAGGGCAAAGACGCGACCGATGGGACGCGAACAATCGCGTCTTTGCTAAACAAAATTTATTGCTGGTTTTTGATCAGTCAGGGTAGGTTATGGCTAATTTGCGTTCTAGTGTGATCGTAAAAACAGATATTTGCGGATATACCGCCAGAGTCAAAAAATTATCTCAGTCGGACTTGAGTAGTTTGTTAAACGAGCATAAAAATTTTGTTTCAGATATTAGCGCCAGAAATGAAGGTAGCGTGATTAAAGGGGAAGGTGATTCATTTTGGATAATTTTTCCCAGCGTCACAGCAGCGGCAGTAGCAGCCATAGAAATGCAGCAAGAATTGAGAGCGCAACAATCTAGCAAGGCGAACGACGAACGATTGGCTATTCGCGTGTCGATTACATTAGGAGATGTCTTGCATCAAGATAAAGATATCTTTGGCGATACTGTGAATTTAACAGCGCGCATAGAATCAGTAACTCCGCCGGATGAAATATATTTGTCCCAAGCAGCATGGTTGGCGCTCAACAAAGCAGAAGTGCAAACGTCTTTTGTCAACGAGTTTTCTTTGAAAGGGATGAGCGAACCTGAAAAAGTCTACAAAGTTGACCAAAGTTATAAAACGCGAATCATCAAAAATCAAGCAATAATTAAAGCAGATTTGAGAGGTTTTATTGCTTATCAAGAATCTAATTCTATCAAAGACGTTGAATATTTGCTCACCAACTTTGATACTTTTGAAAAAACCATTTGCGAAGAATACGGTGGCACAATTCGCAGTATTGTTGGGGATTCGCATTTGTTGACTTTCCCGGAAGCTCACTCAGCCTTAGCGGCAATGGAAAGTTTGTGCGAGAATTGGAAACTTTTTATTGACGCCAATCAAATACCTTGCGGCTTGTCCGTGGGAGTTGCTAAGGGAAATTTATATATATTTAGGTCTTGCACTTACGGAAAAGATATTAACATAGCCGACAGACTGGAAGATTTAAGTAAAATAGTATCCCCGAGGACAGAAAAAAACTCGGTGATAGTTTCCGATCAAATAAAACGCGAAGTCAGCGGCTCGAAGTGGGAATATAAGCTGATCAAACTAGATAAAAATGTGATTTTAGATAATCTTTTAGATTACAGTCAGTTTGACTTTTTTCAAGAAAACGATGTTTACCGTTGTTTGGTGGTATGAAGTTGAAAAATATTGAACTTGAGACTGTAGAATATCTGAGAACACCGGTTGCTATTCGCCAAAAGTGCGATCGGCTTTTTGATTTAGCCCGCCTAGACAAACTCCGCTACTTCCGAGTCGATTTATCCCAACTCGACAACGCAGCAAATTATGTAATTGACACAACGCGCCAACAGTATCCCGATTTTAACATTCCCTTTCACAGTCGCTGGCGACATTTTGAAGCTGGCAACCTGTCGCGACTCGCCGAATTGGATGCAGCTTTAGCAGAATTTGCACCGGTTGAAAAAGCTAAGATCAAATTTGATTTAGCAATTATCAGCGTTTTGCTCGATGCCGGTGCTGGTGCCGATTGGGAGTATTGCGAACCTGAAACCGGACAGGTTTACCGCCGTTCTGAAGGGTTAGCAATAGCCAGCTTGCGGATGTTTTGTCAAGGTGTTTTTTCCAGCCATCCCGATTTTCCTTGGCAAGCTGATTCTCGCGGACTTTCTCAATTAAAACTAGAAACCTTAGCTGCGGGATTTCAGGTAAGTCGAGACAATCCGCTAGTTGGTTTAACAGGCAGATTAGAATTATTGCAGCGTTTGGGAAAGGCGATTTGTCAGCATCCATTATTATTTGGCAGCGAAAACCCGCGTCCCGGCAATTTGGCAAAATACTTGCTAGACAATCGGGTTTCTGGAGTCAAAACTGTGAATGCTACTGAAGTATTGAACGCTGTTTTGACAGGTTTTGGGGAAATTTGGCCGGGAAGATATGCAATTGGTGGCGTTAATTTAGGCGATGTGTGGCGGCATCGGGCATTACAAGGAGAAAATCTGGGAGATGAATTCGTGCCGTTTCACAAACTCTCGCAGTGGTTGACTTATTCGCTGTTGGAACCGCTGCAAGAACTTGGTTTAGAAGTCGCGGGATTGGATGAGTTAACGGGATTGCCGGAGTACCGCAACGGCGGTTTGTGTTTGGATATCGGGCTGCTGCGGGCAAAAGATTCGGCTATTTTTGAGCAGAGTTATTTGCCGGGTTCGGAAGTTATAGTAGAATGGCGATCGCTGACTGTGAATCTTTTAGATAAAATTGCCGCAGCTATTCGAGAAAAGCTGCATTTGAATGCGACAGAATTGCCGCTGGTGAAGATTTTGCAAGGAGGAACTTGGGCGGCGGGGCGGAAAATTGCGGGCGAATTGAGGGCTGGTGGAGGGCCACCAATTCAGATTGAAAGTGACGGTACTGTGTTTTAGAAGGAAGAAGGAAGAAGGAAGAAGGAAGAAGGAAGAAGGAAGAAGGAAGAAGGAAGTTCGGCAACGGATTCTATAACGGATGTAACGGATGTAACGGATGCCAGGAAGAAGGAAAAGGGAAGAGGGAAGAAGGAAGAGGGAAGAAGCAAGAAGGAAGAGGGAAAATTATCCCCTCTTCCAACTTAAAATTCAAAATTCAAACCTGAAAACTATACCTCACACTACACTCCCAACAAGCTGCTTAGCGACAAGTGCGATATTTGACGTGATAAACTAAACCGCGATGAGCCAAATCGAAGGAGTCAACGGTGGCCATGCCGGCACCGCGGGCTGTCATTGCAGCATTTACTCTCATATTTACACTGTCGCCGCAGCGAGACCAAACATTAGCTACAGTGGCTAAGCTATCTCGAACATTGTAGTTAGTTTCGCCGCTGAGATTCCGATTAAAAACTGGGCCGCGGGCTCCCGCGAAAAAGTATTCTGCTCGCAGGTTGGCTGTGGTTTTGGGAGCCACGTAGCCGCGGTAATCAGCATCGTAGATAGAAATTTGGTAGCCTTGGGGTACTTTGATGGGAATGCTCAGATTGCAGCTTTTCCGGCTTTCTGTTGAGACATTTCCCTGGGCTGCAAACTTATCAAATAGGATGGTGAGTTCTTGACCGTCGGGGCTGACGCTGACGCTGGCGGAGCGATCGGGGCAACCGCTACCACCGTAGCTTGCACCTAAAATTTGAACCAGCGGATTAGCCAAGGCGGGGCTGATAGAAGCAGTCATTAATGCCGTAGCTAGCAATAGTTTTACAAACTTCATGGATGTTCTCCTTAATAAGTTCAGTTGTGTGTTAGGAGCACCCTAAAAAAATGGAACTGAATTTCGGTAATGCGTTTTAAAGTTGGATATTGCCGCCTTCATGTTGAAAGATGAAAAGCCAGTCACGCCAAGCTTATGACCTCATGGGCAGTTCCTATTCAGGTTTTTTCGATTAGTGAATTAATCGAAAAAATAGGTTTTCTGTTGATACTTCTTAAGATTCATATCTGTTGGTAAAAGTTCCGGAAGATTTCGGGGCGAAACTCCGGCTCTGTGTTATTGGGCTTGGATGGAGCGCGAGACAGCGAAACCAGTGGGGAGGCTTTTGGGCCCGGATCTGCGTTCTTAGGAAGAGTGCGGGAAGGAGAGAAACGACATAATGACATATTTGTCTATTTTCCAACCTCGCATACTTAGTGTCGCGCTGGGCGGATGAAAGGCAAGTGTAGAAGTAATTTTATTCGCGCGGTATTTGTGTTTTCAATAGGGGTTTGATATAAGTAGTTCAGGACGCCGGGGCGGCAGAAACCTGGTTTTTTTGCGTCAAGAATGCCTTGATGGCTGATAAGTTAGAATAAAGCAAATTAATTCTTCAAAAAAATGAGTGCTAAAGTTACTGTCATCGACCATCCTTTGATACAGCACAAGTTAACTCTAATGCGGCAAACTCAAACGAGCACGGCGAAATTTCGCCAACTGTTGAAAGAGATTGGGATGCTGCTAGCCTATGAAGTGACGCGAGATTTGCCGCTCAAATACGAACTAATAGAAACGCCGATCGCCCAAATGAATGCACCTGTGCTGGCTGCAGAAAAGAAAATTGTTATTATTTCGATTATGCGCGCCGGTCAGGGACTGTTAGATAGTATTTTAGAGCTGATTCCGTCTGCGAGGGTGGGACATATTGGTTTGTACCGCGATCCGACAACTCGGATGGCGATCGAATATTATTTCAAAGTTCCCCAGGATATCGAACAGCGAGATGTTTTAATTGTCGATCCGATGCTCGCTACTGGTAATTCAGCGGTGGCGGCAGTGGATAGGCTTAAAGAAGTTAATCCGAAGTCTATTAAATTTTTGTGCTTGCTGGCGGCACCGGAGGGACTTAAGCACTTTCACGAACAACACCCTGATGTGCAGATTTATACGGCGGCAGTTGACGAGTGTTTGGACGAGCACGGCTATATTGTACCCGGCCTCGGAGATGCGGGCGATCGGCTTTACGGCACTCTCTGAATTCAATAAAATGATTTTGGGCTGTATATGCCAATACATTCATTAAAAAATAATTTTACTAACATAAGTAGTGGTTTGATAGTGCCATACAATGTAAATTGTAAGATTTTAATGTCAGGAAAAGCCTATATAGAGCAAGGGTTGTAGGATTTTCTTACATTAAATTCGTAAATTGCATTATCTAGATGTATTTACTGCATCTTATGGGTAAAATCTCTGCCTTTAGTGTAATTAATCGGAGGAATTACTTCATAAGATAGATGTATGATGCTAACCGTTTGCGATCGACTACTAACATTTTTTGGACGAGGAAAAAAACAATGGAGACTACAGCACAGAAAGAAGCCCCAACTCAGCCTGTTGAGGAAGTGAAAATCAACAATATCAACAGTTTGGAGTTTGAGCTTTGGGCTAAAGCGGTGAAACGGCAGATGATTGCAGCACTCTCTAAAAAGGGCGCGATTTGACATCTCCGGGTTTTTTGTGTGCAACTTGTGTTAATTAAATTAACAAAATTTTTGTCTGCATGGTTGTCCAAGAGCGATAAGTGGCTAGGGGAAGAGTTTTGAGATTGCGCCTCTTTCGGAGTTGCGGGAGGGGGAGAAGAGAGCATTTTCCTTTTTCCTAGTTTTGGACGCATGGGTCGCAGGAAACCGGGTTTTTTTACGAAAATACTTCTGTTGCAATCGGCAGAAATGGTAAAAAAACCCGGTTTCTTTGTATCAAGAGTGCCTCCGGGACTGTTCTATCTGCCGAATGCTTTCTGCCAGATTACGATCGCTTGTCAACCGCCGCCAGCAAGCGCAGACTTCCGTCTTGAACCTGCACTGCTTTCACCGTTCCCACAGCAACTCTTTGTTGACCGTTAGCCATCGCTACCTCAATCTTAATCTTGGGGTCAGCCAGTAATCCCAGCCGCCCCCAGAGCCACTTAACTTGAGTAGCAGGAAAAGAGCGCACTTCTACATCTGAAAAGGGCGAATTAACCCAGCGGCTACCGTCGTAAAAACTCGCTACTTGCACCTGATACCAAACTTGTTCTCCGGCCAATTTTAACTCGTTGTTCGGTTCGGGTTCCAGCCACTCAGCGGGATTGACACTGCTAATTAAAGTAGCAGAACCCATAATTTGACTTTTGTGGGCTTCTAAACTTTCAGCCTGAGAAACTGCTTCCTGAAGTTTGTTGACTAAATTCCGAATTCGACTTCTTGTTTCGCTGTCAGTATCTGATTGCTGGTCGAGCCAATTCATCGCCTCGCGAGCTCCGTCTTGAGAAGCTACAATCAGAGCACCCCAAGCCTTGACATCGGCGTCAGCGGCATTCACTCTCAAGGCGGCGTCTATGCGGTTCCAGATCCGCCCGCTGTCATTTTTGAGGGTTGTGGCTATTTCGTTACTGTTGCTCGGATCGGCTTCAAATACTTGCAAAGCTTCGGCCCAGCGGCCGTCGATCAATTCTGCGAGAACTTGTTGACCGGGACTGGCCCAAGATGCGATCGCCTGCGCCCGAGTAATTTTAGCGTGAAATTCGATCGTTTCTAGCTGAGCTTGCGCGACAGCAGGCCAATTTTTGCCAGCTTTCCCCTTCGCCACACGCATAACATTTAATGCTGGAGACCACAGCCCGCTTTTCGCCAGCCGCAGCCCATTTTTGTAAGTCTCGTCATTGAAAGCAATTTCTTCTAAAGAAATCGCCGTTAACTGAACGGGGTTCGGCAAAAATTTGCGCGGGCCAATTTGATAAAGGGTAAATTGCGGCTCTAAACCAACTGTTTGGTCGATCGCCAACTGCGGGTTTTCCCCCTTAACAATTTGCTGCCAATTCGGCGGTTGTCCGGCCGCACTCGCCCACTCCAACAGCGGCATTAAATGATTTTGGCTGGGGTTGTAGCGAACGACTTGTCCGTAGGGAATTTTCCTGTCGCCCCGCTTTAGTTGACCGCTGACATTAAACCAAATGCCTGAGGCGGGGGGCTTTCCGTCAAAGCGGCGCAGTTCTGTTAGGGGTAGGGACTGATTCGAGGCTTGATTGTCAGATGTAGAGTCAGGTAAAGAAGCAATGACAAAAGATTCCGCCGGGCCTTCTACGTTCACAGAACTTGCTAACTGAAAATACTGCTCTTTATCGGAACTGCGATCGGGCAACTGTACTCGCTTGTACACCCGAAGTTCGACAATTTGACGGCAAGGATTTTTGCAAACAGTAGAAGCCTTAACAGTTCTTTCTACCATCACCGGCAATAGCAAATCGGAAATAGAATTATCGCGGGATTGATCGACGGGAAGCGGGAGGGGTTCTCCGGTTACGAATCCCAATTTGCGGATGCTGGCTTTGATTTGATCGAGAGTTTGGATCGAATCTCTGCTACCTGTAGGCAGGCGCGACCATTCCGGCACAAACTGAGAGATCAACCTGTTGCCATTGGGATCGACAATTAGCTGATAACTCAGCCAAGCGCCGCCTCCCATCAAAGCTGCACAGCCAGCCAAGACGCTGAGGGCTGTCAGATTAGCTACCAGTCTTTTCCAGGGATATCTGGCGCGAGTTCGGGGAGTAGGTATTGGAAGCTGGGACTCTTGAAGATTTTTCGCGCGTCGGGTTTGGCGACGGCGCCTTGTCGGAGGAGGAGCAACTTTTCGATTTTCTGGGGGTAAGGCTCGATTTTTTGAGGGGTTAATTTTGTGTTCCATCATCCCATTTTAGAATTTAGATTTTAGAATTTAGGGTTTAAAATTGCAATAGCCGATCGTACTGCCGACCTATGATATCCCAAGTGTATTGGCTTTCAACGAGCGATCGCGCGCTGACAGAAAGATCCTGTCTTAGCTGCTGATTTTCAAACAAACTGGTAATCGCCTCAACATACTCGTGAACTTTGTTCGCCCGCAAGGCCCTTCTCGGTTGTGGGCCGCCATCGACGGCTAAACCCTCCAAACCTCGATCGCTGGCAACGACGGGGGTTCCCGCAGCCATCGCCTCCAAAGTTTTATTTTTAATCCCAAAACCTATCCGCATCGGCACCACACAAACAGCAGCTTGATGCAAATATTCTGCCACCCTTTGCACCCGACCTACTACTTGAATTCCGGGGAGTTTCCCCAAGGCGAGCACTTCCGAGACTGGCGAAGCCCCGACTAGGGTGAGGGTGACATCAGGATACCGCTGCTGCAAAGGCGGCAGTATTTGCAAACTGAGAAACCGCGCCGCGTCAATATTGGGCAAATTGTTCATTGCGCCTGCAAAAATTAAGGTGTGTCCTCCCGGATCGATCGACCGGTACGGAAATTGGGTTAAATCCACGCCGTTAGGAATTACATCTATGGAAGGTACAAAAAAATCTTGTTTTCCTCGCACCTGAACCGGAGGCAACAGTAATTCTAGGAGTTGCTCTCTGTCTGTGGATGTTGTCGCAACAATGCGAGAGAATTTGGAACAGTAGCGTTTTTCGTAGCGGGCGAGTAGCGGTAAATTTAGTCGATCGCGCAGGGGTTTTTCCGACGTGCCGGTTGCTAACATTTCCCTGCAAGTTCCCCAAACGGAACTGTGAATGTTTGCCACTGTCAGCAGTTTTTGCCGCCATTCTGGACGCACGTAAATCTCATTAACGCTGTGCTCGCAGGTAACAGCATCGCATTTGCCTGCTGTTACCAATTCGTCTGCCCAATTCTGCATTGCTTGGGAGTAGCTTGACAGTACGTTGGGAGGTGTACCCGACTGCAAAAATCGACTGAATCTGTGGAATTTTCCTATTATTTTAGAGAACCCCCCCTCAGTCCCCCCCTTATTAAGGGGGGGAGGTAAAAATCCTTCCTCAGTCTCCTGGTGGAGTCTTAGCCCCCCCTTAGCAAGGGGGGGTTGGGGGGGTGTCTGCGGATGGGGAAAAACTGCCAGTTCTGCAACTTGCTGGCGCAATGCGTCGATTTGTGCGTCGGTGACATCGGGCGATCGTACAGTGCCGAGAATTACCTCATGTCGCTGGCTCAAGTATTGTAATAAATTAAACGTCCTTACCTGAGTTCCTCCGCGGCTTGGCGGATAGGGAAAAGTCGAGGAAAGCATCAAAATCTTCATGGGATGTGGAATAAATAAAGTTGCCGCTTGCGCGATAAAATTGATTGATAAAATCTTTTTAACAATCTTCGCACCTATGGACGAATTATCTGTTAAGGCGCTGCTCGAAGACTTGAAAAAGTCCGACGAAAGCGTGCGCGATCGCGCAACTACAGAACTCTGGCGCACTTGGTTTAACCAAAAGGGTGAGTATGGGATGCAAATTCTCAGGCGATCGCAAGTTTCGCTGGATGCAGGCGATGTTCACCACGCTTTGGATTTACTGACGAAACTGATTGCGGAAGCGCCGGATTTTGCTGAAGCTTGGAACCGACGCGCCGTACTTCACTATACCCAAGGAAATTATAAAAAGTCGATCGACGACTGCGAAATCGTCCTCAAACTGAACCCGGTACATTTTGGGGCGTTGCATGGTCTAGGTTTGTGCTACGCTGCCTTGGGAGAATACATAAATGCTATTCAAGCTTTTCGTCGCGCTTTGGAAATTCAACCTTTTGCTTTGGTGAATCAAAAGTTAATTCTCGAATGTACGGCTCGTTTGAGTTAAAATTAACTAGGGAGTGAAGGAAGAAAGAAGAAGGAAGAAAGAAGAAGGAAGAAGGAAGAAGAAAGAAAATCAATGGTTTCAGAATTTTTTCGTAATCTCAAATCTCAAATCTCAAATTGTCTAAGTTAGTGCCGAAAATTAGCGTTTGCATTCCTACTTGCAATCGAGTGCATCTGCTGGCTTGTGCGATCGCCAGCGTGCTAGATCAAACTTATACAGATTTTGAATTAATTATCTGTGATGACGGTTCCACTGACAGCACTCCTCTGTTGATGTCGGAATTTGTCGATCACGGGATTCGCTACATTCGCCACCCGCAGAATATCGGCAAGAGTAATAATATGCGATCGGGCTTTGCGGCGGCAAGGGGCGAATATTTTATCAAGTTTGACGATGATGATCGCCTGAGCGCACAATTTCTAGAGCGGACATCGGCTATTTTAGATAAAGACCCCAGCATCGATTTTGTCAGTACAGATCACTGGGTGATCGACATTCACAATTATATTGACGAAAGCCAGACGAAACTCAATTCGCAGCGCTGGGGCCGCACCGAGTTGTCGGCTGGAATTATTGAAGATTTGCTTTCTACAGTTTTTCTGAGACAAAGTTTGCAAATAGGGGCAACTTTGTTTCGCCGCCGCGCGCTGGAAGAAGTAGGATTTCTGCGGCCGAATTTGCAAAATTGCGAAGATAACGATTTGTTTGTGAGACTTGCGATTGCGGGCAAAAAATGCTATTACTTGCCGGAGCTGTTGATGGAGTATCGAGTCCATACAGGACAGCAAGGAGTCGATCGGGCAATTCCGTATTTAAGTGATAAATTGCGCTATTTGACAGGCTACGAATTTGATTCCGAGAAGTTAGAAACAGTCAGGCTCAAAAGGATTGCAGAAACTCAATTAGCGCTAGGTTTGCGGCTGATTGAGGTGGGTGAAACTGCAAAAGGGCGCCTGATGGTGCGGGCTGGAAAGTCTGTTTCTGAGGCGAAAATGTGGGTTGGTTTGGGATTGTCGCTGCTGCCCGTCGAGTGGCGGAGGAGGGCTTTTGCTGCGGTGCGGGAGTTGGTAAAAGGGGAGTTGTGAAGGCGTAGGATTTCGACAGAATAACCGGCGGTTGAAACCGCGTCTATACACACAAAACTCATAAGGCAACGGTTAAAAAGTCGGGGGTTAAAATCACGTTTATACAGACAAAACTCACCGAAACAAGTTTAAATTCTGGATTTTCTTGAGTCCCCCTCTGCTGGGACGAGAGGCAAGTGTAGAGGAGGTTTTAACCGCCGAGTCTTCAGGCGTGTAGCTATACAACCAGAAATTATCCGATTGATATAGCGGGTAGCCACGGAATATCTGTAACGCCTGGGTCGTAGCCAAGTTGTGTGAGTAGTGTGGTAATTTGCCCTCTATGGTGAGTTTGATGATTGAACATATGTGTCACCAGAACCCAAGTCGGTAGCACGCGGCATTTACCATCTACATTGCTTGTGTACTCAAACGGTTGGCTCAACCAGTCAGAATTAAGGTGTCTAGACCATTCTATAATTTGCCGATCCGTTGTCTCCCGTTCTGCTCTCAAAACCTCAAATTCAGCATACAGTTCTTGACCGATAACGGTACCCGAAAATGGGTGAAGAGTGAAACGACCCATCCATGCTTTGTCACCATACAGTAAGTGATTCAAACTGCCATGAATAGACTTAAAAAAGGCACCCATATCCTGTTTGCGCTGTTCATCAGGAATAGCCGAGCAGACAGAATATAAATTTTGATTCATCCAGCAATTGTACTCAGCCCTTAGCTGGTAGTAGCTACCGTCGTACATACTCAAAACACAATCACATAGTTTGAACAACTTACATTATACAAATAGGTCTTTCACAATACTCCTGACTCTAATTGGTCTAGATAAATAAACTCAGGAGCTTTAACTCCGGCTTCTTCTCTAATTTTAACCAGTCTAGGCGACTCAAAAAACGCCCTAGCATCTGCGATTGATGTCCACGCGGAGAAATGAACTATTTTGTTGGGTTCATTGTCATACTTCAAGACCTGATAGGAGCGCTCGCCAGCTTCTTTTCGGATGCTTTCAGCACGATCGAATACCTGTTTCCAAGCTTCATAATTTTCTACTTCATGAATAATTAAGACATACTGCATAGTAATCAGATTCTCTGAGCCTCTCAAAACTTCAAACGAATAATTTTATTAGACTAACTCACCTTGTCTCCGAAGCCGACCACAGGAGAGCGAGTAAATTATACCGTAGCGACGGTTGAAAATCCTCCCAACACCGAACAGAGCGATCGCGCTTTCCACTAAAGTAGTAAAGAGTGCCTGATGTAAATAAGTTTTTCCTAAATATCGTGTCTATATTTTCTGAAATTCCGACTGTGTGGTTGCAAATTTCCCTCGTGGGAGTCTGGTTGGGTTTGATTTTACTGGTAGCTGAAGGGTTAAATCGCTTTACTTCTGTCGATCCTGAAGTATCGCGGAAGGTGGTGCACATCGGTACTGGAAATGTGATTTTGCTGGCGTGGGGGCTGGAAATACCCGGTTGGGTGGGGATTTCGGCGGGGGTTTTAGCAGGTGCGATCGCCCTCATTTCTTACCAAGTTCCGATTTTGCCCAGTCTTAACAGTATCAACCGGAAGAGTTTGGGGACTTTTTTCTATGCTGTTAGTATCAGCGTTCTCGTAGCTTGGTTTTGGCCGCTACAGCATCAGGAGTACGCTGCTTTGGGCATTTTAGTGATGACTTGGGGCGACGGATTGGCTGCTGTCATCGGCCAGAAATACGGCAAACATATTTATCGAGTTTGGGGAATACAGAAGAGTTGGGAAGGTTCTGCAACTATGTATTTGGTGAGTTTTGCTGTTAGCAGTTTGATTTTGCTGACGGTTCAAGGCAATATTTGGCAAACTTGGGCTGTGTCTGCTGTTGTAGCTTTGGCGGCTGCTACTTTGGAGTCGGTTTCCAAGCTGGGAATTGACAATCTGACTGTGCCGATCGGCAGTGGGGCGATCGCCTTTTTCCTAAATCAATTTTTGATAATGGGTAATGTGTAATCTGAACTTACCCCCACGGGCGGCGTTGCTGGATAGAGATATGAATTCAAGATTTCTCAATTGCTATAAACGGCGTGGCTGAATAGAGGTATGAATTCCAGATTTCCCAATTGCTATAAGCCAAGTCTGGTGAGTTTTGTAACTTCAAGCGAAAAGGTAATTCATACCGTGAATCAGCAACGCCAATTATCAATTGTCTAAGTCTCGTTAAAGCAGCCGACGTGCTTGTAAAATTTGTTGTTGCCATTGCTCGAAAGCGGGGATTTTTGAGCGCTCGTCTGTTGGAAACATCGCCCTTATTTGCTCCATAAGCTCGATCGCCAGCGGTACGCCAAGCTGCAATTGTTCCAAGACATCCCGCTGAGCAAAAACGGTTTCCGGTGTTCCTTCTAAAATCAGTTTTCCCCGATCCATTACAAACACCCAATCAGCCCAGCGGTAGATGAAATCGAGGTCGTGACTTGCTAAAAGAATGGTGGTTCCGGTGCTGTGAATTTGTTGAAGTAAACCGATCAGTTGTCGGGTGTGACGCGGGTCGAGATAGGCGGTAGGTTCATCTAGCAGCAGCAGTTTGGGCTTGAGAACCATGATATCGGCGATGGAAACCCGCTTTTTCTGGCCCAAACTGAGATTGTGAATTGGTTCGCGGGCGAGTTCGCTTAGATCGAATTGCTCGATCGCCTGCTGCACCTGTTGAGCAATTTCGGATTCTCTTAAGCCTAAATTGTACAATCCATAGGAAATATCTTCTTCTACCGTCGAAGCTACTAATTGATGTTCGGGATTTTGAAAGACGAGTCCGATTTGTTGGCGCAGTTGCATCAAAGATTTGCGATCGTAGCGAAAGGGTTCACCTTGCCAGCTAATGATTCCCTGTTGGGGTTGATATAAGCCATTTGCTAACAGAAAAAAGGTAGTTTTGCCACAGCCATTTTGACCGATCAGCCCGCACCGTTTCCCGGCGGGGACTGTGAGGTTTAAATCATGAATTGCCGATCGCGAACCGCAGGGATAGGAGTAGGAAGTGCCAGCGAATTCGAGAATCCATTCAGACATATTCGTTATTTTTTACTTTTTATAGCCTTGTTCCCAGACTCTCCCTGGGAATAAATACCCGGAGGCTATGCCTCCAATTACCAATTACTGATTACCGATTTCCATTGTATAGCAATCCTTGCAGAAGTCGTAAACTTTTTACCCCACCCCAACCCTCCCCTTATCAAGGGGAGGGAGTAAGAAATTCACAAATGATTTAGGATTGCTATATTTGTGTCAGCCTTGATCTGATTTTGACAACTGCCAAAGTTGCATTTCATAACAGAGATGTTGCTCAAAAAGTTTGCCCGCTTCCAATCCTTCAACCACCAACTTCTTGAACCAGCGGCGAAATATCCAGCGCAGGAATTTGTGGACGGGGGGAACTGTGATCGCAATCAAATCGGCAACATAGATCATTGTATTTAGTCCATATCGGCGGAAAGTATCGACATACAAATCGATAGTCGGCAAAATATGGGCGGAAATATCCTCACTTTTTACTAAAGTGAATCCAGCCTGCTTTAAGGCTGCATGAAGTTCCGTAACAACATGACAATTAGAGAACATTCCCTCTTTATAATTAGCATCAGAGCGCAGCATATCAGCCAGCAAAACGTAACCGCCCTGATTGAGGATTTTGGCGGCACCGTTAGCAATATCAACAGCCGACATATACTGGCTACTTTCGCTAAAGAGAATAAGATCGTAGAAATGGGTTGCTTTGAAGTCTTCAAACCTCGTGAGGTGGAAGATTGCCCGATCGCCAGTACACTGGAGAAAGCGCTGCTGTTGGAACGGATCGGGTGCGAGCCCTTCGACTGCAAAACCTCGATCGAGCAAATAAGCCGCATTTCCGCCAATCCCACAGCCCACATCCAGTATCGTATGAGTGCCTTTGGGGATTGCATCCAACAGTTTTACAGTATAAGCTTGCTGAGCGAGGCGCAATCGTGCGATCGTTAGTTCGTCAGCGGGCACAGGTAGGGTTTCCCAATAGCCGTAGTGAAGGTAGGGCGAATCTGTCAGGCCCAAATAGTAATTAAGCGCTGCATTTTGGTAGCGAGTTACCTTGGAAATTGCGATGGATTTTGGCTGCGACATTCGGAAAATTTAGTAAGTTTTAGGATTTCGGGCAGAGTTGAAATTCTTCCCAGCGCTTGCATACTTGTTCATAGCACTCAACAGGAGAAATTGCCAAGCTTTGCAACAAATTGATATCAATCTGACCGTTGGCGATCGACAAAAATATAATTGCTTCCTTGGGTTCGTAGCCCGCAATGATTGGGAGCAAATTTGAAACAGTGTTTTCCTCTATTTCTAGTTGTTGCAAATAAACGGTTGCCTCCAAGTCGGAAATAAATTGCAGATCGTACTTGATAGTATCTACGCTCCAATTCACATAGCCGTTAATGGGAGTATTGATTTTGCAAGCAACCAAGCCCCGTCCTCGATTCAAAAAGCCATTCCAAGCAGTATGTCCGATCGGCAAAATATTCTGGTGAATAAACAAGTTTTGCCAGTAGCCAAAACTACCCTGCCAAACACTATCTTCAATTCGCATTTCTTTTCCATTAAAATAATATACGCTTCAGAACCCAGAGCGAATTACATCAGCGTTCATCTGTGTTTATCTGCTGATATCTGCGGTCAAAAAAGCCCAATCCAATAATTAAAAAAATAATAAACTCACCATCATCCATACCTCGCAGATGAAAAACAACAGGTAAACAAATCGGCGGGCATCCTGACTCAGAGTTCCAACGATCTCATTACAGTTGCGGGACAGCGCCGGATTCGCACCGAACTTTCCCCCTTGCGTCTGATGGCTGTTCTCCATCAGAGCCGATCGATATACGGGGATATTACCACTATTTGGGATATTTGACAAAAAAGCGATCGGACATCTGCAACAATTCTTGTGGGGAGTAGGGGTTAGGCATCCTGCCGGCCCAAGACTTCCTTTTCAAGTCTATATTGTGATTCGGTGTGTCGCCAGTCATCGGAACAATTTTTCCCTGGATAAATTCATGCCTATCCTGAGAATTTACTTCAGCTTATAGATATTTTTCTGCCGTGTAGGTTGGGGTTTCAACGGGCGCGATTATATACAACGCTCTCCTTTAATTTCCCCGTTTCATTTTGTCTTAATAATCATGTTAATTAAACATAAAAGTCGAGTTTAATCATGCTAAAAAACAGGCAATATACCTGTTCCACAAAGAGTTAATTTGATTGGGAAGTGGGCATCCTGCCCGATCGCACTTAACAAACTTACCGCAGCGGGACAAAGTTATAGCCAGTGCTTCCTCCTTGTTTAACTTCCACTAAAATCGGCTTACCAGCCCGATCGCCCGTGGGCAAAAACTTCACATCCTCGCTCGATCCTGCTGCCGAGAAATTCGGATTTCTGAGTGCTTGTTGCAACCCTTCCCGCGTATTGCTTTGCCCCAAGCCAGCGATGACAGCTTGAGTCGCGTCAAAACTCGTTGCGGTTCGCCAATTTACTACTCCTCCCCAGCGCTGACTGGCATTTTTAGGAAATGGATTGTTGGGATTAGTTCCAGGATGCCACGGAACAGGCAAAACAAGCCCGTCAAAGTCTTTTTGCCCGTCTTTTAGCGTTTGAAAGGTGTAAAGAGTTGAACTGCTGTAAAGCGCTAATTTGCCTTGATTTGCACGCGCTAGATCGATCGCGCGATCGATGCGATCGACGTGGGATGCTACCATCAATCCTTGTGCACCTTGGCTAACAGCATCCGCGATCGCAGTGTTAGGATTAAATGTCGGGGCTGACAAGTCGCAGACAATAGGAACTAATCTGCCACCTGATGCTGAAAGAGAAGCAATAAATTCATCCTTAAACGAAGCTTTGCCCGCAGCTTGAGAGTCGTAGCAGAAGGCAATATTGGTTTTGCCGACTTGTTTAACGATATACTCTGCTAAAGGAGCAGTCGTCGAGGCACTATTTAGCACAGTCCGAAAAATATAGCTGCCAAAACCTGACAAATTATTCGTACTGCTGGTAGGTGTGATCATCACCAGTTTCTTTTCCTGATAAATTGGAGCGGCAGCTAAAGACGCAGTGCTGTCATTGTGTCCGATTACCGCTAGAATTTTCTGGTCATTTGCTAATGCTGCTGCAACTTCTTTTGCAACTTCTGGACGGTTATTGTCATTGACAATTTCAACTTGCAAACCGGCACCGTTAATTCCTCCCCTAGCGTTGATTTCATCTTGAGCTTGGGCGACACCTCGGAGGATTTCTTGGGCGATGTTGGGGTTGCTGCCGCTCGGCACGCTGACGGCAATTTTAAGAGAAGTGCGATCGCTTACTCTGGCATTATTCAAATAGATTACCGTTTCCGGATCGTTGCGATTTTGTTGCAGCGAAGCCTGAAATTTTTGAACAGCTTCTTTGTAATCTCCTTTGGCAAAAGCTGTAACGCCTGCTTGTTTTTCGGCTGTTGTTTGCGATGTCAGCAATATCTGATTTCCTAAACTCATGCGAGTTGCGATCGCACCCGATAAACTCGATCTCGATGAACTCGTTGCCGATGTAGGTGTATCTGAACTTTTGGATGCCAATAAACCGGGAAGGAACTTGTATGCGCCAAACCCAATTAAGCCAAAAATGATTATAAAAACAATGGGTGGCGGACTTTTTCTTTTGTTAGTATCTTGATACATGATTTGTTCTCCTTATTTTGATATTGTTTGGAGGCTCTTCCTCCGAATACGCATTCCCTGGCAGAGCCTGGGAACAAGAATAATTAGTTTGATCGCACTTAACAAACTTACCGCAGCGGGACAAAGTTATAGCCAGTGCTTCCTCCTTGTTTAACTTCCACTAAAATCGGCTTACCAGCCCGATCGCCCGTGGGCAAAAACTTCACATCCTCGCTTGATCCTGCTGCCGAAAAACTCGCATTTCTGAGTGCTTGTTGCAATCCTTCCCGCGTAGTGCTTTGTCGCAAGCCAGCGATGACAGCTTGAGTCGCGTCAAAACTCGTTGCGGTTCGCCAATTCACAATTCCTGCCCACTGCCGACGGGCATTTTCTGGGAAACGGCTACCGGGATTAGTTTCTGGATGCCAGGGAACGGGCAATACTAAGCCGTTAACGTCTTGTTGTCCGTCTTTTAAAGTTTGAAAGGTGTAGAGCGTAGTGCTGCCGTAGAGTGGCAATTTGCCTCGATTGCTGCGAGCCAGAGAGATGGCACGGTCAATGCGATCGATGTGGGGTGCTAGCATCAATCCTTGTGCACCTTTGCTGACAGCATCGGCGAGGGCATTGTCGGGATTAAAAGAGGGTAAAGAAAAGTCGCAAACAGTGGGAACTAATCTGCCACCAGCAGCAGTAAGAGAGGCAACAAATTCATCTTTAAATGATATGTTATCGGGTGCTTGGGAGTCATAACACACCGCAATATTAGTTTGGCGTTCTGTTTTAACTACATATTCTGCTAAGGGAGCCGCCATGACGCTAATATTGGGGACTGTCCGAAAGATGTAGCTGCCAAATCCTGAGAGATTATTGGCAAAGCTCGTCGGTGTCACCATTACCAGTTTTTCTTGCTGATATATCGGAGCCGCTTCGAGAGACGCATTGCTAGCATTGTGTCCAATTACTGCTAGTATATTCTGATCTTTTGTCAATGTCTTTGCAACTTCTCTGACCACTTCGGGACTATTGTCATCGTTGACAATTTCTACTTGCAGTTTGGCGCCGTTGATGCCACCGATAGTATTGATTTCATCCTGAGCTTGGGCGACACCCCGGAGAATTTCTTGGGCGACATTAGGGTTGCTACCAATGGGAACGCTGACAGCAATTTTTAAGGAAGAACCATTGCTGGCTGTAGCCTTATTCAAATAAATAATGGCATTATTCAAATAAATAATGGTTTCGGGATCGTTGCGATTTTGTTGCAGCGAATCCTGAAAATTTTTGACGGCTGCTTGGTAATCTCCCTTGACAAAAGCTTCAACGCCGGCTTTTTTTTCTGCTGTTGTTTGGGATGCCAGCAATATCTGATTTCCTAAACTGATGCGATTTGCGATCGCTCCCGATGTATCTGAGCTTTTTCCCTTGAATAAACCGGGAACGAACTTGTATGCGCCAAACGCAATTAAGCCGAGAATAATAAAAACAATAGGCGGCGGACTTTTTGTTTTGTTAGTATCTTGAGACATAATTTGTTCTTCTTATTGCGATATTGTTTGGTGTTTGGATGCAGAGCCTCCGGGTATTCCCAGGCAGAGCCTGGGAACGATAAAAAGAACCTACAACTCTCGATCAATTCCTATTCTCCTCAACTGGTAAAACGTGCGAGTGATTGTACAAATTAAGTTCTAGCAGTCGGCGAGAAATCTCGTCGTCCAGCATCATGTTGTCGAGGTCTGCCGTCAGTTTTTCAGCCGGATTTTCCGATAATTCGACTAAGGCATTGGTTTGCAAGTAGCGCTTGTGGATAGATGACTGTGCCTCTTCAAATTGCGATTGCGCTGAATCGGTACTGATGCTGCCGTTCACTTTGGCAATATCCGCTAATGCCTCATTTACTTCTGACAAATCTTTGAGGTTTTGCAGTTCCATTTTGTAAGTTTCTAAACGCTGGCGTTCGCGATTCAATTTATCCTTATTTGCTATCAAAATTTGTTCGGATTGAGCAACTTGTCCTGCTAATGTTGGCAGCAATTTTTCAAGGGCGATCGCTTTTCCCATCGCTAAACGTGCGGCTGCTTCATTACCGTGATAATTAGCTAGAGTTGCCTGCTGTTCTAGTTGCATAAATTCTTGCTTTTTGCTGTCATATTTCTGTTTTGCTTGTTGATAACTTGCAGAAATTTTTGCAACAGATTCAGTTAGCTGAAGCACCGACTGCTGCATGAATTTCAGCGATTCTTGGGCAACTTGCACCGCAATTTTGTTGTCAGCTTCAATGGGCAATCCCCACATCCAATTCCACACGGCTTTAAGTTTGTAACTAGCGCGATTTCCCAACAGCCCGTGAATTAATTTCAGTGCGGCCAGCGCCGCTATACCCAACACAATAAAAGCCGTCGGGTTGGGATTATTTTTCTGTGGTTTTTGTTGAGTCATTTTGCATTCTCCTTGATGAGTTTACTCGGCAATTTTTGGTGTGAATCGAGCAAGTTATGTCGGCGAAAAATATAGTTATCCAGCAGCCTCATGTTTGTGTTTGGAGTGATAATCAGAGAACACTGACACCAAATTGAATCAATTTCAATTGAATACTGTTAACATAATCAAACAAGCTACGCTGAAAGTCAATTCATATAATTCATTAATTGATCTCATAAAAGTCATATTCAAAAAAAATGTTGCACTTAACCCTTGTACTTCTACAACAGCCTGTTGCGATACTGCTATGGTAAATTCATCTGTTTTTGTGCAACTATAAATGGCATAGTCTTGTACCTCTAATTGTCTTAACTGTAAAGTTGCAGCATTTAATTGCTGAGTTCCCAGTTGCATATAGACTCTGGCTTGAGAGGACAAGTTTTGGGGGCGATCGGATTTCCGCTGAGTCCGAGATCCTTAAGTTTAGTCAAAGATTGCAATGGTTTAATGTCGCTGATTTTATTGTTGCTGAGATTTAGTAAAGTCAGGTAAGTCAAGGATTGCAATGGTTTAATGTCGCTGATTAGATTGGTGTTGAGTTCGAGAAAAGTCAGGCTAGTCAAGGATTCTAAGGGTTGGATGTTGCTGATTTGATTGTTTATGAGTTCGAGATAATCCAGTTCAGTCAAGGATTGTAAGGGTTTGATGTCGCTGATTTTATTGTTGCTGAGGCAGAGATAAAACAGGTTAGTCAAGGGCTGCAAGGGTTTAATGTCACTGATTTTATTGTCCCTAATGACCAGCAAATTCAGGTTAGTCAAAGATTGCAATGGTTTAATGTCACTAATTTGATTGTTGTCGAGGGAGAGTTCAGTCAGGTTAGTCAAAGATTGCAAGGATTGAATATCGTTGATTTCATTTCGGCTGAGGTCTAGTTCAGTCAGTTTAGTCAAAGATTCCAAGGGTTTTATGTCGCTGATGTCATTGTTATCAAGGTCAAGTTTTGTGAGACGGGAAAGTTTCTGATTAGCCGCATCGCACTCAGTAGTCTTAGATTTCCGCAACAACACTTCAACAGTATGTTTAGCTTCAGGACTCAGAGAAGCTTTTTCGCGACACCAATCACCAAATGTTTTGTTTGCGCTTTGCGTTTCTGCTGCTAAAACCGAAAGTCCATTTCTACACGATCCTAAACCGATCGCACTAAAAGCAACTACCACCATCAACCTTGACAAATTCACGTATTTCTGTATAACCATAAACGTCATAATTTTGCACCTCTAATTCTCTGAACAGTAAAATCTTAGACAAAAAGCTTTCAGAGAGGACAACCGTCCTCTCTACAAAGTGCACAAATTAACTCAAATATCTAACAATTCACCAAAAGCCGAATCAATATCAATCTCCGCAACAGCCACAGACTGAGCAACTGGTGAATGATTAGGAGACTCCGGCGGCTCCACCGAATGCACATTTACTACTGGTGATTTTGCCACAGGTTCCACAACAACAGACTTAGATTTTTTGACATTAATTACAGGTGATTGTGCTCCATTTTCTCCATTCTTACTGGTTTCATTCCGCAGCAACATTGCCATCAAACCGTCCAGCAAACCCCCACTACCGCCATTACCATTGACTGTGACATCGGGAACGACGCGAACGCTACCATCCGAAACCGCCTGCATCAGTTGCAACAGCGTGTAACTCTGGGTACCGAGAGCGTTCACACCAACTTGATAAGCATCCGCTTTTGCTTGTCCCATCAGCCGAATCCCTTCTGCTTCACCGCTTGCGTGTTCGATCGCAGCAGTTGCGCTCAGTTGAGCAATTTTCACCCCTTGTTCTGCCGCCACCACCTGATTTTGAATGTTGGCGATCGCAGTTGCGCGCACCAATTCTTGACGCTGCGACTCGGAAATCCGCTGCACTTGGTAAGTTTTTTCTTGTTCCTGAGCAATTTTGCGATCGGTCAATGTTTGCATTAACTCTCCTGGCGGCGAAATCAAACCGATCAGGGTGTCCACAGCTTGCACATCATAGGCCCGCAGCGCTTGACGAACGTGTTCTGCCGCCTCTGCTTGGCGTTCGCTGCGCGCGATCAGAAAATCGAGTATTGTATATTCTTGAGAAGAATTGCGAAAATAATTGCCCACAATTGGACGCAGCACTTGGTCGATGAGATTTTGCATCGAACCTTGGCGCGAAATGACTCTCGGTGCATCCAAAGTACCGACATGAATGATCTGAAAAACTTCTAACTCAAAGGTGAATCCGTCAAAAGAAAGCAATTTCAAAGCACTTAACTTGGAGTCGTAGCCGTGTTCTCCGCTGAACCGCGATGTGAAGTTTAAAACTACATCCGTAGTGGGGACAAGTTCGACTTTCATCACTTTTGTATTGATGGGATGTTTGCCGGGGTAAAGCGGTTCGACCCACACACCTTTATCGCCTTTGTTGACGAGATTGCCGTGGGTAAAAGCCACGCCGCTTACATCTTGGTGCGATTTTCCCACATAGGAAATTACGACGCCTACATAGCCGATCGGCACTTCCGTCATTTTTACCTGTTCAACTTGCACAAACCAGGGATTGAGGTTCCAAGAACCGGATAAAATCACCTGTTCTTGCAAGCCCCTGCGCCCCTTACCTTTGATGAAAGATTGCGCTTTTTGGAAATTGTCGTGACCGGGAATTATCGGTCCGGCAATTTCACCTTCATCAATCGGAATCCCGTCTAGCACGTTCGCAATTCCCACGCGATCGGGAGCAAGTTTGTATAGTTGAAGTTGCGACGGCTGCATACCCTTTGCAGTGGCATTGGCAGAAGTAATCACCTCAAATACGGCCGTATTAATCCGATAAGTACCAGTGGTGATGATGGCTAGTTGCCGTCCTTTTTCTCCACCGTCGGTGAGAAACTTTCGAGCATTTTGAAAATTGTCGCAATCGACGACTTTGCCTAAAATGCGATCGGGAGGAATCCTGGCTCCGTCATTGGCAATAATTAAACCGATTTCATCTTGAGGAACGACAACAACTGGTTCTTTGCGAATGCTATATTGCCAGGGAAAATAACCAAAATGCCAGCCGGGAGGAAGGGTATCTGCTTGCAAACCTCCTTCGCCATCGAGAGCAATTAATCTACTGGATGGCAAATTTTTGCGAGAAAATTTCTTGGTAACAATTCCCACTTCTCGTTCGCCGATCGCGATCAGTCCCAAAATCCAGCCAATCTTAGGTAGGAAGATGAAAATTAGTACAATTCCTCCTACGGGATAGATCCACGTCGGGATGCTAATTCCTTCTTCTTGGGCTGGTTGAACTTCTTGGGATTGGGGTGGCGGCGGATTGGTTTGAGCAGAAGTTGGTGGCGCGATCGCTCCTGCTGCTGCGATCGTAGTTGCTACAGATACTGCTAGGGGTAGAAGTTTGCGAAGCCAACGTAATTTACTCATAGTTTTCAACCTGCTTTAAGCTCAAATGTACTGAAAAGTTGTTAACTAGAATCAGTATTCAAGAAATTTCATTGAAGGTCAATTCATTAAATTCATTAATTAAGTTCATAAAAGTCATATTTGGAATATAATTTTGTAGGGAGTGCGCTCCACAGAGTCAGTAAAAACCCGGTTTATGAAGGTTGTGATGCGTAACTCTCGTTGATATTTTCTGATTAGCCACATCGCATTCAGTAGTCCCTGCTTTTTCCAAAAGGGCTTCCACAGTATGTCTAGCTTCTGGATTCAAAGAAGCATACTCGCGACATCAATCACCAAATGTTTTGTTGGTGGGTTGGGTTTCTGCTGCTAAAACTGAAAGTCCATTTCCAGATAATGCTACAGCGATGACTGCACTACAAATAATTGCGATAAACTTGGGTAAATTCATGTATTTTTGTCCAACTCTAAGTGTCATCATCTGGTACATCCCATTGTCTAGAATGTCAAGTTTTAGCATTAACGAAAAGCTTTAAGAGAGAACGATCGTCCTCTCTATAAATTGCACAGATTAACTCAAACATTGTCAGATGGTAATTCACCAAATGTCGAATAAATATCAGTGAGAAACTAGGGAATGGGGGTGAAATCATAGCCGTAGGTGGAACGACTACCTTCGACCACTTTCACCAACTGCACAGGAGCATTACGATCGCCCGATGGCAGAAATGAGATCGTGCCAGAAGCTCCCGATGCAGTAAACAATGGACTGTGCAAGGTTGCCGAAACACCTTCACGAGTGGGATTTGGTTGCAAAGCTGTGCCGAGAGCTTGAGTCGCATCATAGGCAGTTGCGGTGCGCCAGTTAACATCGCCGCCCCAGAGTTTGCGCGATCGTTTTGCGAAGTTCTCCGACCCCGCAGCCAGAATGTGCCAAGGCACTGCTATGACCATGCCGCGTCCTTGCTCGCGGGTCACATCTAGGGTTTTGGGGCTGTAAACATCATCCCCACCGAGCACAGGTAAGCGATTATTATTGGCCTGGACAACCTGGAAAGCGCGATCGAGCGAATCCGTATTGCTGGCTAGCATAATCACTTCTGCTCCAAGCTGTTTAGCTTCTTCTAAACTTTTTTTGAGGCTGAGGCTCGAATCGGACAGATCGTATTCGCCGACAACTTGGCCGCCTTGGAGGGCGATCGCAGTGCTAAATTCCCCCTTAAGAGATTTACTGTATTCACTTTGGGAATTGAAATAAACAACCGCTTTTTTCAGCTTCAATGTTTGCAGCATATAGTCAGTCAGCGCCCTAGCTGAAACATAGTCGCTTGGTACTGTCCGCAACACATAGGGGCTTTTATTTGACAGTTGAACCGCTGTACTAATTGGAGAAATTGCGACCAGCTTGCCCTGGTTATAGATATCGGCAGTGGCTAGCGTCACACTACTGGCATAGTGTCCAACAACACCAAGAATACTTGACTCATTGACTAATGATTCAGCTATTTTTTGTGCGGTTTTACTATCGTTGTTGTCATTGGCAATTTCAACCATGAGTAACCGACCCTTGATACCGCCAGCCGCATTAATTTCCTGTTGAGCTTGAGCCACGCCTCTCAGAATTTCACGGGAGCCATTGATATCGGTACTCCCTGGAATAGAAACCGCAATTTTAAGTGGGTTGCGCGAGAATGCTTTGGCATTGTTGCTGTAAATCAAAGCTTCGGGATCGTTAGGCTTTTGTTGCAACGATAGATCGAATAATGCTTGTGCACTTGCATAGTTGCCACTTGTAAACGCTTCGACCGCTTGGAGTTTAGTAGGAGTGCCGTCTTTTGGAAAGAATAGAGTCTCCCCTTGGCTCATGGAATCTTTAACAGTATCAGTATTGATTTTGATCGAGTTGCTAGGCAATGAATTAAGGATTTTACCGCCCAAGCTAACTCCTCCAATTAAGAGTAGTGCTGCAATTATGTAGAAGATCGGGGGCGGGGAAAATTTTCCGTTGGTGGAATCAGATGTCATGAGTTGTTTCTCCTAGTGTGGAATAACAGCATATTTCATGTGTTTGGAACACACACGGTCGCGTGATATATATAGCTGAATTAGCAATACTTACTACTGTATTTAATAAACTTAGAATATGCTGTATATTTCAATCTACTCTTGCAATATACAGAGAATTCGTTTACTACAACAAGTATTCAACAGATTTCTGTTAAAGTCAATTCATAAAAGTCATTCATTATGTTCATAAAAGTCATATTGATGATATGATTTTGCAGGAAGTGCGATCGGTTGTCCCCCAAAATGAGGGACTCAAAGTTTTACCAAATGTTGAAAAGAGGACACGGCAATGCCGTTTCCCTACCCTAAAATAATCATGAGCACTTCATGAAAAATGTAACCACCGCCCGATTATTGGTAGGGAAACGGCACTGCCGTGTCCTGAATTTGGGTAAGATCAATATATCAACGGGTGCTCAGAAACCGGGTTTTTTGCGACAATACTTCTTTACAGCCCACAGATTCGGTAAAAACCCGGTTTCTTTGCTTGTGATGCGTAAGTCCCGTTGATATCAACCACCACCACCGCCACCACCACCGCCGCCGCCACCGCCACCACCTCCGCCGCCACCGCCACCACCACCATCGCTGCTAGTGCTAATGACTGCAATTGTTTCTTCGTACTCTTTATGGTAAGAGCAGTTTCGACAGTGATGGGTAACTTGCTGCTTTCCTGAAGTGCCAGTAGTTGCAGGAATCAAAACTTGATGAGTCCGTTTGAGCTTGAGCGTTTTGCACTCAGGGCAACGTCGTCGTGCAATGAATATGCTAATTGCTGTGCCGGAGAAAAACAGTTGCCAAATTATAGAAGAAGATTGAGATTGATTGCCAGTTTGTTGCCAACCAGGTTGAGGTATATTCAAAATGGCCTGGGGAAATGCAATCTGCACTTCTAATTCCTGTTCCGGTGGAATAGCCTGACTTGCCACAAATTCAAAGGTTTTAGGATCTACTTGACGCGCAACTGCTGCTGCACCAAAATTCGTAAACGAGAGAACTTTCCCTGACAAAGCTTCTGGTAATTGCACCGTAACTTTTCCCGTATTAATCGGAGCTTTGCGACCCGCTGCAATGGCTTTCCAATAAACTAGAGTATTCTCACCATCTACCTGCAATCCGCCTACCACGCGATATTTGATGACAAAAGTATGTGATTCTGGCGCTTTTAATTGATGTTGCCAACGAATCCAAAGTTCATTGTTTTCAATCCCCGTGCTACTCGGAATTATTTGATTATTTTCTTGAACGATGACATCTTTAATTTCATCTACCTTATCTAAAGGAATATAGCGATATCGTTCATTGGTGTAGTCTGCGGTGAATACATATTTTTGCGTTTCGGTAACTAACATATCTCCGTTCGTTTGAACGTCGATGATGACGTTGATGTTATCCCAGTAAAACGGTAATTGTTGGGCCGCTGCATGAGTAACTGTGACCATAAATACGGTCAAGGAGATCATTAAGAAATAAAGTATTTTCGTGAGTAGTCGTTGATTTATCATATAATTTGTACGGGACAACTGTTGATTACAATTATTCAACAGGTTTCTTTTAAGGTCAATTCATTAAATTCATTAATTAAGTTCATAAAAGTCATAGGTTTAGTCCAGTATTCGGACAATCGAGTAGTTCCATAGTCCGACAGGGAATGAATTCCCTGTCTCAAAGCTAAAGTCCTCTGAAGAGGACTGAAGAAAGTAGGACTTACGCAAAAAAAACCGGTTTCTTCCAAAAATCGTCACTTTTTCGATAAGTATTGACGCAGAAACCTGGTTTTTCGCTCCCCGTAAGTTCTGGACAGAACTCATTAGTCCTCTTCAGAGGACTTTAGCTTTGAGCCAGGGGTTGAAACCCCTGGCGGACTAATAGGCAGAGCCGGGGAACGAGTAATTTAATGTTGAAATACCGCGCTTAACAAAGTTAAAACCGTGCAACCAAACACGGCCTCAAATGTATATCTTCGCGAAGGTTTGTAAGGAGAAGAATGCCAAACCCGCAGTTCTCCATTAAAGCCGCGCGATGCTAAACTCAACGAAACTTGACGGTAGTTTTCCAAAGTTCGCTGAAGCAATTGCCCGATTAAAATGCTTAAACTGTGCATTCCCCGCTTCCAAGTGCGATAGCCACAGCGCGAGTTTTGAGCAATCCAAAGTTCATCGGCGATCGCCAATAAGCTAAAAATAAACCGATACATTAGTAATAGCAGTTCTGTGACTAACTCTGGACAGCGTAATTGTCTGAGAATTTGCAAGATTTCGGTAAATGGCACCGTCAAGAGGATGAAATACATACAACTTGTCGATGCGAAGGCGCGGGCAAATAGCAAGCTCACTTGGTATATTCCAGTGCGGCTCACATACAGATAAAAAGTGCCGATGCTAATGCCCCAACCTTGCCAAATATCCCACTGAATTGCAGGGATACGATCGCCCGCAACCGCACCCAGCGCCAAAGCAGGCAAACTTGTCAGCAAAAACATCAACGGTAGCGACAGCAACCGCAAATACAGTTTCCCCCGAATACCCGCATAGACGACGATCCAGACAGCCAACCAAAGGGCGATCGACAATTGGACGATCGCCCCAGAAACGAGAGACAGAATTAAAAGGGCGATCGCAAAGGATAACTTGTGAGATGGCGGCAACCCCCGCAAGCGATTTGTATAAGCCAGACTATCAATCTGATGGTTCATTCCGACGATTTATTATCAGACTGCTGCCGAGATTGCGATCGGCCTTTATACAACCCAATGACGTATCCAACTACGCCAGCCCCCATCGCCGCTTGAGACGCAAACAATAGACTTGAAATTTCTCCGCTAGCCGGCTCAAACAAGTGATTGAACCAAGGTTTATAACCCGGTTTAATTTCGGTAATTGCTTTCTTAGCTTGGTCATCGGAACCCCCATATTCACCCCGCACAAAAACGAGAGGAAACGCTGCCAGAACAATCACAGCGCCAGCCAAAAGCCAATTTTGCCGCGAAGTAGATTGGTAATTTTTTGTAGGTTTTTGATTCACGGCTTATGACTCCTGTCTCAATAATTTCAAAGTTTCCAACTCCGGCTTCCCGTAAGAATGCAGCCAATTCCAGACCAATAGAGTCAGTAATCCCTCACTGATAGCCAGAGGTACTTGAGTGATAGCAAAGATGCCCGCAAATTTGATAAACGAAGCTATAAAACCGCCAGTCGCTGCCGGAAAAGCTAACGCTAATTGAATCGAAGTCGTCACATAAGTCAGCAAATCTGCCAAAGCCCCCGCACAAAAAATTGCCGCCCGCTGGCTGCCAGTTCGCAACAGCAATTGATAGATAAAATACGCAGCGAAAGGGCCGACAATTGCCATCGAAAACATATTCGCTCCCAGCGTTGTCAAGCCACCATGCGCTAACAGTAACGTTTGAAAAAGCAGAACTAAAGCCCCCAGTACCGCCATCACCGAAGGGCCGAACAAAATTGCGCCCAAACCTGTACCCGTTGGGTGAGAACAACTCCCCGTTACCGAGGGAATTTTTAAAGCAGAAAGCACAAAAGTAAACGCACCCGCCAAAGCAAGCAATAGTTTAAGTTCCGGATGTTCTTTTGTAATGCGAGTAATTGAACGCAAACCTACTGCAAAAAAAGGCAACGCCACCATCCACCAAAATGCAGCCCATTGCACCGGCAAAAAACCTTCCGAAATGTGCATAGCTGCGGCGGGCGTTGCCGAACCCAGGACAATATAACAACTCAAGCCAGCCATCAATCCCAAGCTGACCAATTTCCGATTTCTGGCCTTCACGCTGAACCTCGCAGATGAGACTATGTAAACTAACACATCGGCGGGCATCCTGACTCAGAAAGCGACAAGACTCTCATTACAGTTGCGGGACAGCGCCGGACTTGCACCGAACTTTCCCCGTTTCCTCTAACGGCTGCTCCCCATTAGAACCGACTCGTTAGACATAGTTTAGTCGATCGTGTAAGTCTCAGCAAATCTTTTACAAAAATTACTTCAGATTAACTAAGTCAAAATTACCTATCATCTTCTCTTCTCTTCCTTCGCGTCTTCGCGGTTCGTTCAATAAATACTATCGCTAAACAAATCAACGGTATAATATTAGTGAGTTTTGAGGAAAGCCGCAATGTTACAGTACAACTTGCCGAGGAACTTGCCCTCCGCCGATGAACTACCCGACTCGGATGAAACGCCTGTGGATAACGAACTGCAAGAGCTAATACCAGGGTTGTTAAAAGCAATATTGCTCATACTTTGGGCAGAACGCATGGACTGGTTTTTTGGCATAGATATGGGTATTTATCATCACCCTGACGAACCACCCATTGTCCCCGATGCTTTCTTAAGTTTAGGAGTAGAACGATTTTACGACGAAGAATTGCGCCCCAGTTACGTGCTGTGGGATGAAAATGTCATGCCACTTTTCGTGCTAGAAGTTGTTTCCCCAACTTATCGCAAGGAATACAGCACAAAATTAGACACTTATCAAGCTTTAGGCGTACTTTATTACGTCATTTATTCTTCCCGCCGCCGTCGTAAACCTCATTTGGAAGTACACAAGTTAGTCAATGGGAAGTACGAGTTACAGTCAGGAAATCCAGTTTGGATGCCAGAGATTAGTTTGGGGATTGGTTGTGAAAGGGGAAGTTATTCTGGGGTGACAAGGGAGTGGTTGTATTGGTACGATGCCGATGGAAAACGTTATCTGACTCCTGAAGAACTGGTGAAAGAATCAGCCCAGCGCGCCCAACAGGAATCGCAGCGCGCCCAACAGGAATCGCAGCGCGCCCAACAGGAATCGCAGCGCGCCCAACAAGAAGCCCAGCGCGCCCAACAAGAAGCCCAGCGCGCCCAACAGGAATCGCAGCGCGCCGATCGACTAGCTCAGCGATTGCGGGAGTTGGGGATAGATCCTGATAATTTGAGCTGATGACAATCAAGAGTACCAGACTGACGGACTCTGGACGCTCAGAAACCGGGTTTTTCAACCGAGATCGATCGTCCTCAACGAAAGATTTTCAGGAAAAAACCCGGTTTCTGCATCCAGGAATGTGTGAATATTATTTATCCCAAAAATCAGGAAAAATGGGGTTATATTTGGGAAAAACAGAGAGTTTGACGGCAAACATTGAGATTTAGGTCGAAAACATGAAAATCAGGAGAGGTTATTAAATAATGGTCATGGATCTGCGTTCTTACGATGTCATCTGTTTTGGTGATGAAGTTCCAGGAGTTCTAGCTGTTGTCTCTGCCTCCAGAGAATATCTTCGCCGCACAAAGCGTTATCCGCGAATTCTGCTGATGTCTAAAGGAAGCTTGCAAGAAGGAATTGGCGGGCATTTGGTAAGAGGTGGCCTTGCTTATTTAGATAGAAGTCAGATTAGTGAACAACTTCAACAATCTTTAAAGTTAGATACCTTTGGTTCACCGACGACAATCTATAAAGAGTTCCTGCAAAAATCCGGTGTTAAGGCAATTGCACTTGACCCCCGCAAAGCCAGTGCAGCCCTCAAAGAAATGCTGGTACAAGCTGGGGCAGATCTCCTCAGCAAAGTAGAAATTAAATCAGTCAGTAAAGAAGGTCAAAAAATTGCCAGTATAACCACCTCTCAAGGCGTAGTTTATGCCGGCAAGCAATTTATTGATGCCACTGTCAATGCCGAATTAGCTCAAGCTGCCGGTGTGAGAAAGCTGAAGGGATTTGAAACATTTGGTCTGCCTAATTCAGAACTTCCAGTCACCCTCGTTTTTGAAACCCAAGGACTCAGTGCAAGATCCCTGAAAGAATTCGATTATATTTATCTAAAACGCTTCACCAACCTGGCCGATTCAGAGAGTCAAAAATTTTTGCTGTACGCTGCCGACAAGGATGCCAAACTAGCAGAAGAACTCCGGCGGGAAATGAAAGACACTCAAGGCAATCTCAAAACTCTGTGGGCGGGTAACGATTACATCGATGTACGCTCGCCGGCTCTGTCTGTAGCTTACCACTCCTTTAGAGGAATAAAACTATCTTTTTCTGAAAGCGGCACAATTTTAGATGAGGGAAATATAGCCATACTTCCAAATGATAGACTTTCGTGGAATGCACTTTTATTTGCCGTCACCGCCAGCGAAGCGGAAGCCTTAGCTAGAAGCGGGAGCAAACCCACGGCTAATATGCAAAGAGAGATGTTATTTGTTACAACTTGGCTGAGGAGTTTGGGCGCTACTTCTGTTACTTATGCCTCAGAACTTTATATCAGACACGCCGGCAATGTGACGGGAGTTGTAGAACCTTTAACTGGCGCACAAATGCTGTCAGGTGGCGTACCTGCTAATGAAGCCCTGGCAACATTTAGCTATCATTTTGATGTACGGGGAGGCATCCAGGGTATTCGCGATAAAGCAAACCGTCTAGGATGGTTTAAAAGTCTGAGTTTTAAACACCCTATCTTTAATATTGGCATCCGCCACGCATTGATTAAAAACGTTCCTAACCTGGCAGTGGTCAGTCCCTGTTCTGGATTTGAAGGGTTTGCTTGTTCTGTCGGCAGAATTGTGGAATTCAACGCTGCAGTTGGTCAAGGTGTGGGTATCGCTGCGGTTAATGCCATTCTAAATAACAAAAATCTAGCCGATGTATCTAACCGAGAAGTGAGACAAGTTCTCGCCCAAACAGGTCAGTTACCTAAAATTTTTGGAACTCCAAATAATGGTGAGGCAATGCTATTGGCGCAATTCGAGACTCTTGCCAGTTCGGATGCTATTGCGTAATATCCATTTCAATAAACAATGCAATAGTAGGTTTGGCCAGTGGAACGAAACCTTACACAAAAGTTTTTAGCCAGAAATGAAGGAAATTGGTATTAGTATCAAATCCGGTAGCATCGTAATTAATATTATCCACAGCTTTCGAGACGGCGCCGTGCCGTTTCCCTACAATTAATCCCGGTAGGGAAACGGCACGGCGCCGTGTCCTCTATATTATCTCGCTCCTGCAACCGGAAACGATATAACATTATGTCCCCTCGAACGGCAACAACCACGTTGGTTTGTAGTGAGGAATTTAATCCTCATATAATTCTGAGCACTTCCGTCGTCACTACAAACCTATAACGGTGATTTTACCGGAAATTATATAATACCTCGATCGCCTGCACCGAATTATTGTGCTGCGTGGCACTAACCGGGGAAACAATTTTTCAACTTGAGACTTCGCTTGATTTTTCCAGGTTGGTTTCCCGCACAAACAAGAAAAGCGGGAAAGCACATGAAAACGAAACAAGCACACCCAGAATTATGTACAGCCCTACAAAACTTATATCCAATCGTTTCGACTCAGCGTACATCCAAGTGCTTCCTGCTACAGTTGCGATAAACAAATCTAAACTTACCGATTTCGCAGCAAGATTAGCCGAACTCTCGTTTACAAAGTCGAGCAAGCCAGCATTGCTAAAAAACTGCAAGTTATAGTACCAAGGCAGCACAAGCCCCAGAATGGCTAGGATGAGATAAATGATTCGTTTAACGCTCATAATTACCCTACCTGTTCGTCATCAACTGTATTAGCCTACTCGTTAACAACCAATCCTTACTTCTTCTTGGGGCAGTTCGGATGAATGCCCCCCTGCAAACAAATGTAAGCAATTTGACTTTTATCTAAATTCTTAGCCTCCGCAAAATCAACTCCTAGGAATCGACCGGATTTACTACCAGTCGGATTTTGAATAAATTGATCCGACGCTGTTTTCCCCAGAAACACAGCGCCTTTAAAATTCGCTCCAGCTAAATTCGCGCCCCTAAAATCAACCGAACTCACCTCCGCATTCCGGAAATTCGCATCTTGCAACCGAGCATCTTTTAAATTCACGTTGGCGAGTTTAGTCGAAGTCAAATCGGCATTTTGTAAGTTTGCGCCGCCCAAATCAGCACCGGACAAATCAGCACCTTGCCATTCCGATTTAGACAAATTTGTCAAGGACAACTGAGCGCCTTGAGCCTTCACTTTGGCCAAACGCGAACCAGACAAATCTGCTCCCGACAAATTCGCGCTTCCTATATCTGCCCCGGTAAAACTGGCATTTTTTAACTGCGCTTCCTGTAAATTTGCTCCTATTAAAATAGCACTGCTGAAATTAGCTGAATTCAAATTGCCGTTTGACAAATTAGCTTTGTTCATGACAGCGCGCACAAAAGTAGTGCGGTTCATTACAGCACTGTTCAAAGACGCCCCGGTCAAATTTACTCCTTCCAAATTAGCGCCGCTCAAGTCAGAAATCCAATCGTCAAATGTACCCGGACGCCTGTCTTCGCCGGTGCCGTAAAAGCGAGCTCCCTGCAAGCTGGCATTGGTTAAATTGGCATTTCTCAACTTAATTCCCGACAAGTCAACTTTGTTTAAAACTAAAGTAAACTGAGATGGGCCGGCAGGACTTTGAGCTAAATCCGTGCGGCTCAGATCCGCGCCGTTGAGTTGGCTGCTATACACTGTGAGAATTTTGCCGATCGCCCTTTGTACTGTTCGCTGGCGGGCGGCCGCTAACTCGCGTTCCGGGGCCTTGCCGCCAAAGCGCAGGGAATCGAGGTCGTTGCTGAGGGCTTGATTCAACCGCTGCAACTCAGGCAAAGCTTTCGGCCCGCTACTGACTAAAGCTTGCTGGATCGCGTCCAACATGGCGCGGTTGTCTTCTTGAGCTAGCAAATCCGCTAGCAGGGGTACGGCGCGGGAGTCTTCCACCGCCCCCAAAGCCAAAATAGCCGATCGCCTGCCCGATGCCCCGCTAGCCGATGTGGGAGACAATTTGCTAACTAAAGCTACAAATAATTCGTCGTTCCGCTGCCGGGAATCCCGCATATTTGCTTGACTTTGAGTGTAGATGAGAGTGCCGACAAACAAAGTTAAAATCAATCCCGCGCTGCCGACGGTAACTATCACTAAAGTTGTGCCTGGGTGTTGGCGCATCCAATTCCACAAACTGGCATTTGCTTTCAGGCCGCTTTGTGGAGTCACAACCAAAGCCGCAATCTGCGCGTCTTCCTCAGTCCAATCTTGAGTCTTGACAGGATCGGCAGACAGTTGATTCGATCGAGCATTGACCACCAAAGTATTCGCGAGGCGATCGTGTCCCGCTTGCCGTTTGTAGCGCCATGCAAAAGCCCCGTCTGCGAGCACTGCCAAGCCGCCCAGCCCCCCTAAAATCAGCAAATCTGGAAACGCACCGCTCAAGCGCCAAATGCCGTAAGCGACGCCCATAGGCACTCCCCAGCGCCCCAAACTTTCGCGAATTAGCACTGGCCCAAAACCCGGAGGAGTACCCGACGCTGTGACAACTTTGACGCCGAACCAGCGTTTGGGGATAGTTTGACCGGTTCTGGCGAGCAAAAACAGTTGCCACCCCGCTAAAACTGCCGGTGCCAGCAGCGCCCCTGACCAGAATAGATTAGTTAGGGGTGCGACTCTGGGGCTGCGATCGCGCACGGGTATGCCCAAAGTACGGGCGACGGTTTCGGAGGCTGCTGCTATGGAGGAATTGAGCGGCACGGTTTGAGATTCCCTGTTGACCAATGCCCCGATACTGAAGGGAACGAGGGCGCTGGCGGCAATTAACGAAATTTCCACTGCCCAAGCGCCGCACCTGCGAACCAGCAGTGGCATTTGCTTGGATTGTGTTTGCCAAGACGGATCGGGTTGATTGATGCCGGTGGGCGCGGTGGGGTTAGCCATATTTAGAAATTCCTATTATTTGTCGTTAGTATTTGAGGACTGGGGGGAAATTGCCAATTTATACGCTATGTAGATTAGCACTCCCAGAACGGCAAGAGTCATCAGCGATGAAATTAGCTGTACGACGCTATTGAAGACTGTCAGGACAATTATCGCTCCGACGGCAAAGGCTGCCACCTGCCCGGGTTTGGGGAGTCTTTGAAACTTGTCCAATAATTGATTGTAGAAGGTTCCGAGGGCTTGATAGCTGTCTGAATTTTGTGTGATGAGTGGCGATCGTTCTACTTTAGCTTTTAGTTCTCCGAACGCTTGCTGCCAATTGAAGTTATTTTGAGGATTCATAAAAAAATTCCGAAGTTATTTTAGATTAATGTGTTTGGAACAGCCGTTATCCCCTACCGTCAAAGAACTAGAACCAAATGTCATTGTGTGAGGAAACATGAAGATCAATTATCCGGGCGATCGCGGCAAACTGTGGTTTAGCCCGATCATGACCGTAGCCTTGGCAATGATTTTAGCGGATGCCGGTGCCCTTCGGAGCCAACCGCTACAAATTGCTCCGGGATTTCCCGAACCGCTGGGAGTTTCTGGAGTTTCCGGCGGCCCGAACAATAGCGGCGACTGCGGTTTTGTCTCCCAAGGACCGAACCACGTCATCGAAGTAACGCAGGATTTGCCTTACTGGCGGATTGCAGTACAAACCGCTGGAGCTCCAAGTTTGATGATTCAGGGGCCGAGGGGGCGTTTCTGCGTGCTGCCGGCGAATGCTGCTGCGGGGAATGTAGAATTTTCCGGTTATGGGGACAAGGGGACTTATGTTATTTTTGTGGGCGATCGATCTCAAGGTCAACACCCTTACTCTCTCTCTATTTCCCAAAAGCGAAATTAAAAATACAACGGGATTAGAACCCTTGCTTTCAGAAAATGGCTTTTTTGCGATCGTAAATAAGCCGGAGTTCTGACAGCAAGTGCGGGGAAGCGGTCTATTTCTACGTTAATTTTGCGGAGAATAAAAACCGTAACTTCCTCATAAGCGCCATTTGGGTTCCTCTCAACTATTACTCCCTTGCGTAGCTCGGAAGGTCTTTTTTCATCTCCTGGATACCCTTCTACAAACTCTTCAAATGTTATCTATTTGACTAGGGTTTTACTCTTGAAAAATTCTCCATTCATATAACCCTCAATAGTTCGTAGCGAAGACTTTAGTCCTCTAATAGAGTCAATAAAAACTCAATTTATTACTACAAACAAACTTTTTAATAGTAATTAACAGAACATGATATCACATATTAATTAGGTAGGTGTAATAAGGTCAGCTATAACCCCGAGTTCTTGAACAAGGGGGGGTTCTGAGTCTGATGTTTTAATTTTTTGCTGCGTGTAAAGTTCCCTAAACTTGCGCTGCTGCTCGTTGTGATCTACGATCGGAGAGGGATAATGAAGAAGTCGGCGTTCTAAAGACGAAAGATTTCCTGTTAGCAAAACTTTAGTATCAACGCGGCGCAATTCTGGAACCCAGTGCCGAATATATTCCCCTTCCGGGTCGAATTTTTGAGCTTGAGTCGCCGGATTGAATATTCGCAAAGGTTTCGGGTCCATACCGCTCGATGCGCTCCACTGCCAGCCGCCGTTATTAGCACAAAGATCGCCGTCTATCAATTTTTGCATGAAGTATTTTTCACCCCACTGCCAGTTAATAATTAAATCTTTGGTGAGGAAACTGGCGACTATCATGCGGCAGCGATTGTGCATCCAACCTGTCTGATTTAACTGCCGCATTGCCGCATCAATAATCGGATAGCCAGTTTTGCCTCGACACCAAGCTTGAAAAAGCTTTTCATCGTTGTCCCAAGGAAAGTCTTTGAAGGCTGGACGGTAGGGGCCGTCTGCTAATTCTGGGAAGTTATACATGGCGTGTTGGTAAAATTCCCGCCACGCTATTTCCTGTTGCCAAGTCCGGATGCTTGTGTACGCTTCTTCGCTGTTGCAAGCGTCCATTACTATCTGGGTAGCTTGCCAAACCGTGCGGATGCCAATGGCACCAAATTTGAGGGCTGCGCTGAGTTGGGATGTACCGTTAATTGCGGGGGAATTGCGCTGTCCTTGATATTGGTAAATTGCCCGATCGCAAAATTCTTCTAATTTTTGTTGCGCTGCATCTTCTCCGGGTTCTATTACTAATGGATTTTCCCAAATAAATCCCAAACTAGAGGCAGTTGGCACTGTTTCCATTGCACCTGCTTCGTTTGCGAGCTCTTGTTCTTCTGCGGTTAATCCGGTCATTAATTCCAGATAAGTTATCGGCAGTGTCTCTACTGGTTGGGCTTTGGGTTTAATGTTCCATTTTTTCCAAAATGGTGTATAAATTGTGTAGGGAGTCTTTGTACCGCTGCGAATTTCATCTGGGGCGTGCAGGACTTGATCCCAGAAATTTTGAACTTTAATTCCTGCTTGTTGGAGGGCGTTTGATACAGACCGATCGCGCTGTTTCGCGTAGGGTTCTACATCCCAGTTCCAAAATACTGCTTTGGCATTTATCGCTATTGCTAGTTTCGGTATTCCTAGACTCGGGTCATCTTGAATTATCAGCAATTGGCTGCCTACTTCCCTGTAACGCGAGGAGAGTTTTTGCAAGCAGCCGATCATGTATGTGACTCTTGCTGGGGCTACGTCATCCCGATTTAGGATATTGCGATCGAGACAAAAAATCCCGACTACTTTCGGGCTTTGCTGGCGCGCTGTGGCCAGTCCGATATTGTCAGAAATACGCAAGTCGCGGCGGTGCCAAAATAAAATTAGATCGGACATTCGATTTTAGATTTTAGATTTTAGATTTTAGATTTTCCCGTCCTGGACACACGCGGGGTCAAAAACCCGGTTTCTAAGTTAAGATTTATCGGTTTGATGCACGATCTTTATAAGAAACCGGGTTTTTTCGTCAGTCCTATTTAAGTCAAAAATGGACGGGCTAAGAAAAAGCTAGAAATTGATTTCGCGTCAATTGGTTCCCCAGCTAAAATAGCCTTTTCTAATTCTTCAGGGGTGAATAAAACTGTTTCAAGGTCTTCATCATCGTCTTGTGCGGGGGGCTTTTCCAGTTTTTCCAAATCTTGGGCTAAAAAAGCATAAATGATTTCGTCGGAATAACCGGGGGCGAGAAAAAAATGCCCTAATTTCTGCCATTTTCCGGCCCGATATCCGGTTTCTTCTTCAATTTCGCGTTTGATAGTTTCGGCGGGGCTTTCATTGATTTCGACTGTACCTGCGGGAAATTCTAAAATTCGCCCTTTTGTGGCAAAGCGGTATTGTCGCACCAAGACGAGTTTACCTTCGGGTGTGACGGGAACTGCAAGTGCTCCGCCCGGGTGGCGAATACATTCCCACTCGCCTTCGGAACCGTTGGGAAGACGGAGGGTGGCTACGTCAAAGTTAAATTTGCGCCCTTGGTAAAATAGGCGTTGTTTGAGGAGTTGGGGTAGTTCTTGACCGATCGACATAAGGGAGAAGCGAATAATGTTTGAGTGCACCGATTTAAGACATCATAGGCGATCTCATAGGATTTTAGATTTTAGATTTGAGATTTTAGGTTGGGAACGACTGATAACTATCACAGTTTGGAGCTTACCTACGGTTGCATTTTTTTTTACTGGTACGATGCGTGAATTTTGCTCAATTTTTACAAGGGCAATTTTTGCACTCCGGAACATTCTGCGGTTTGCAGGAGTTGGACGATCGCACTTTTCGTCACCGGATGCACCCAATCCGGGGCAATTTCTGCTAAAGGTACTAATACAAAAGCTCTTTCGGTCATCCGGGGATGAGGCAAAGTCAGTGTCGGAGTTTCTAGGATTAAATTGTCGTACAGCAGCAAATCTAGGTCGAGGGTTCTCGGCCCCCATTTTTCTCGGCGAATGCGATTAAATTTTCTCTCAATTTCTAATAAATTTGCTAGCAATTGTTCTGGTTGTAGCGCCACTTCTAGGATTGCACAGGCGTTGATGTAATCGGGTTGGGGCGGCCCGACGGGGGCGGTTTGATACCAGCTTGAATGAGATTTTACTGCTATTCCGGGGGTGTTGTTGAGGGTTGCGATCGCGCTTTTGAGTGTGGCGAGGGAGTCGCCTAAGTTGCTACCGAGGGCGATCGCACATTTTGTTGAGTTCATAAAGAATAAGAAGAAGGAAGAAGGAAGAGGGAAGAGGGAAGAGGGAAGAGGGAAGAGGCAAAAGGGAAGACTAAGGCGGGGCGCGTTTATCGATATCCTTGGATAGCTAAAAAGATTTCGGGTTAAGCCCGGCAATACAAGTTGTATTTTTGCAAAAATTCCCCCCTAAAGCCTGCATTTTTGGTGCATTCTAATAACACAAAATATTATTTTAATTTAAGCTTAATACTCTGTTAATTTTTATTAATTATTATTGACAGGTGTTAATATTGAGTTTCAAACCTAATGAATTTGTATTTACGCTTATTGTCGGCCGTCATTCTAGCAATTATCAGTTTAACAGCAAGTATATCGATAGCTTTGGCTGAAACCAAAGAGCGCTACCTTACCTTAGATTCGGACGGCAGTCAATCTTTTGCGAGTTTAGTGCAGCAGGCGGAAGATTTAGCCAAAGAGTCGATCGCGCGCGAGTTTCAAGAAAATCCGGCATTAACAGAAGTTACAATCATCATTACAGCCGATCGCAGCCGACAAAGGGTTCCTGTTTTGCGATCGAGAGTATCGCGCCCCGACTGGCAGAAAGATGCGAGAATCGAACAGTGGACTAGATATTTTGCGGATGCTAAATTGCTCTTGGGATTCAGAGATGGCAATATCTCGCCCGCAAATTCTGGGTTTTCGCAAGTGATTAATGTACCTGCGCCCAGTCGATCGACATCGCGAGAAAACGATCCGGGTTTTCGAGATGATTAGCTTTTAAACTCCTAGCGGCGGGTAAGGGAGAAAAAACTCTAGTTATACACATAAACTCTATACAAAACCCGCCCCCTAACTAACTAACTTAATACATTATCGCTCAGTCCTTATAGCGAACTCTTCAGCTTTGATCGACAAGTTTTTACTTCTGGTGTACTAATTAGATTGGTGCTAATTTAACCTATTTTTAACTAAAATTTCTCCCTACTTTAATTAACCAAAAGCTTAACTATCCTTAATTTAACAGTAGTAAATTTCTATTAGACTCGTCTGAGTAGGGATGTTGGGTTGAATAAGGAATTTATGTCTAAAATAACTCGCCGACAACTGCTAATTTTCTTTGGTAGCAGTGCAGCTACCACCGTGCTTGCCCCTCAGTTAACTCAAACACTGTTTGGGATCAATTCCACCTCGACCGAAGCTGTTGTAGGGCCACTATCTTTCACTCCGTTAAGACTTCCCCACCCGCTGCCGATTTATCGACAACTGCCCAGCTTCATGGCGATGGCGCCGGGGGGACAGGGAACGGTTATGGCTGCCTCGCAGGATACTAGATTAACGAGTTACAGCGTTGTTGACGATGTGGTTGTGCCGCCGGAATACGAACGTTACGTGATTCTCCGCTGGGGCGATCGAGTTTTCCCGAATCCTGCCGACTATTTCGGCTACAACAACGACTACACAGGCTTTGTAGGCCTTCGTGGCAGCAATGACGACGGTTATCTCTGGGTTAACCACGAGTACGTATCCTTCCCGATGTCGAAACAGGCACCCGATACCCCGTCAGATTTGGCATCATTCCCAGCAACGGATCGTGCCGTCCTCGGTCTAGACTTATCTGTAAAAAATCGCGCGACCCTCGGCGAATTTTTGTACAATATGGGTGGTTCCATCGTCCGCATCACCAAACAAGCCAACGGCAGATTTCAGGCGATCGCCGGCGACTCCCTCAACCGCCGTATCCACGGACTTTCCGGCCTCGGAATCAACAGCCAGCGTTCCGACACATACAAAGATGTCACCTCCTGGGGAAGCAGACAAGGCGACGACAACTACCTCATCGGCACGGGTCCTGGAGCTACCCAAGTCTTCGCGCAAGTCAACACCGACGGACTCGGCAACCGGATAATCGGTACAGCCTACAACTGTTCCGGTGGCACAAGCCCTTGGGGCACAATCCTCTCAGCCGAAGAAAATTTCCAAGGTAGCGAAGATTTTTTCGTGGGAGTTCAGGAAAACATCAAACCCAACGGCGGCCAAACCAGCTACCCCAAGGGTACTATCGGCGAGGAATTCGGCTTAGTCGGCGAAAAATACGGCTGGATGGTAGAAGTCGATCCCCTAGATCCGAGTTTCCGCCCGCGCAAACACACTTGGTTGGGCCGCTTCCGCCACGAAAACGTCGCGATTCGTGCCGAAGCCGGCCGCAGATTAGTAGTGTACATGGGGGACGATCGGCGCGGCGGACACACCTGGAAATTTGTCAGCAACGGTAGTGTCACAAATCCCGCAGATAAAACCAACAGCCGCTTGTTTGAAGACGGCATTTTGTACGTCGCCCAATACAACCGCAACGGTACTGGAAGATGGCTGCCACTAACTATAAATAGCCAGACAAATCCAGTGCGGCCTTCTCAAGTTGGCGAGGCGGAATTAGCAAGTTTTGGCAAAGCTCAAAGAGATGCCGCTACTCGCTTCCCCAAACGCGCAGGAATTGCTGGTCAAGCCGAAGACGGCGGTTCTTTTGTAGTAGATACAACCAATGAAGCCACAGCACTTCCGGGCTACCAAAATAAAACTCTGGCTAATTTCTACAGCAGCCAAGGCGCGGTTTTAGTTGATGCTTTCTTAGCTGCTAATTTGATTGGTGGCACTCCGACGGCGCGGCCGGAAGATTTGGAAGTTAATCCTACTACTAAGGAAGTTTTTATTGCCTATACTGACGGCGCACCGGGAAGCGACGGCTATCCAGATTCTCGCATTTTTAATGTTGCTAAATACGGTAGCGCAGTCAACAGCAATCAGCAGTCGGGAGGAGTTTACAAAATAATTGAAGACAGTCCTGATGGTGCGGGTTTGACGTTCCGCTGGCAGCGTTTGGCTCAAGGTGGAGAAGCCGGTGCGGCAGATGGGGCGGGATTTGCTAATGTAGACAATTTGGCTTTTGACCCTCAAGGCAATGTTTGGGGCGTGACTGATATGTCTACGAGTACGCACAACGGTTTTGATGTCGGTGCGAGTGGAGAGCCAACGACGATCGACCATAAAAAGACTGGAAATGTGTCAGATATTACTGGTGTTTTCGGCAACAATTTTCTGTTTTACATTCCGACTTCCGGCCCGAATGCAGGAACAGTAATTCCGTTTGCTTACGGCCCGAACCGATGCGAATTGACAGGGCCGACTTTTTTGGGAGATACGCTGTTGCTTTCGGTGCAGCATCCGGGGGAAGATTGCCCCATCGATGACGGTACTGTACTCAGTCGGCCAATTGAAATGTTGGATTTGAACGGTGCTGTTTTTAATCAGACTCGTAGTGTTTCTCGCGGCAGTTTGTGGCCGAGTAATATCTCGAATGATTCGCGCCGATCGCCGATGCCGTCGGTGGTTGGGATTCGCCGCGTGCGATCGACTCCAACGGGTCAGTTTGTTTAAAGAGGACTTACGAATCGGGGTCCAGAAACCGGGTTTTTACGAATCTGGAGTAAGATTAAATGAACCGCGAAGGCGCTAAGGACGCGAAGAAGGAGAAAGAAGAAGATACTGTTCTTTATTGGCGCTCTAGCGCCTTCGCGTCGCTCCGCGTAACGCGTCTTCGCGGTTCGTTCGCATAATTAAAAAAATCCCTAGGATAATTAATATCAAATTTCTTAACAGCGGAATTTTTAAGAAAATTGTACTTGGCGATATAAATCGGCGATCGCAATTTCTAGATTAACCGATTCAAGTTGCAAGGAATCGCCCAAACCATACTCGGAGAGAACCCATTGCCCCTTTTGATTGCGCCGAAATATCTCTACTCCTGGCTGTTCAACTTGCACCAAGACATACTCTTGCAGTGTTGAAAATTGGCGGTATTTAGCAAATTTAATGCCGCGATCTGCTGCTTCTGTGGAAGGCGATAAAACTTCGATAATTAAGGAAGGAAATTGCACTAATTGCGGATCGTTATCATGCTCATCACAAGTTACTACAACATCAGGATAAAAATACTTTTGTCCTGGTTCCACTTGGACTTTTACATCCGCGATGTACACCTCGCAAGGGCGATCTACAAGGGCATCATCTAGGATTCTGAAGAAATTTCCTGAAATTCGATTGTGATTGCGGGTGCTGCCACTCATGGCGACGACTTCGCCATCCCAATACTCGTAGCGTTCTTCTTGGGTGGGTTCCCAAGCCAGGTATTCTTCTGCACTCATCGATAGGCGATCGGGTAAGGCAACCATAATGCGATCGGGAATGAAGTATGTTTCTAGAATAGCTCGACTCTACCTGTGTAGCCTACAATAAAGTGTAAATATACCTTTTACTTGCAAGAATCAGAAAGGTAGGACGATCGCCCTATTTGGCTGTAGGGATTTTTACGTACTCTTTTATGTACTTATTATCTGCGGATACAACAGTAATTTTTCCTCCAGAAAACGCACTTATTTCATTGGCTAGCCATTCTATTTCTGGAGGGGTTAGCTGATAAATTTCTAGGGTTTTATAATATTTTTTTGGTCTTGAAATTGCCATCGAATGCCGGATATACATACTCCATTTGCTAAAATTTTCCTTCATAATTGGAGCAACCTGACATTTATACCAAGGCCACAGGTGAGTCACGGAAATCTGATTGCGATCGATATTTATTTTAGTCGATCTGCAACAATTTGCGATAACTCCCCCTCCCCATAATATAGCAAAATTTATGCCTCCCAAGGTGAGTGTAAGGAACGAGAATAACATCACAAATGCATTAATGGATTGAAGCCCGCCTTGAATCACGAGTATTATCGATATAAAAGGCAATAAAACTAACCCCAAGCAAGGCAATGTCAATACCAACATCATGCAGGCTGTCAAAAAAGTTAACCTTTCTCGCGGAATCAGAATCTCTAGATTCTCCCCATCTTCCTTCAGTTCAATCCTACTCCCAAACGGTTTTTGTCTAATCGCCGAGATATCTGTTTGCTGGCGGGGATTTTTTAATGCTTTCAGCGCCTCCCCAGCAGATGCGAGACGGCGATTCAAACTCGGTTGTGTCATCCACTTCAGCCAATCGATTAAATCTGGATTGAGATTAACTATTGACTCAAATTGAATTTGCACATTATCTTGGGATAACTCGGCAGGATGCCTACCTGTTGCTAAATAAATTAATGTCGCACCCAAGCTGTAAATATCGGAAGCGGGAACATTCCTGCCGCCAAATTGTTCGGGTGGCATATATCCGTAAGTGCCAACAACAGTAATCGTGCTACCTTTTCTGGCCGCTAGTGTCTGTACGGAACCAAAATCAACTAAATAAACATCACCCACACTATTGCCAGATCTATTTGCCAGTAAAATATTACTCGGCTTGATATCTCGGTGAATAACTTGCGGCTGTTGCCCGTGAAGGTAACGCAAAATTTCCAGTAATGCTTTAGCCAGTTGCTTGATTTCTGCTTCGCTAAAAGTTCGCCCGCTTTTTAACCATTCCTCTAACGATTTGGCTGGGATATAGCTTTGTACCAAGGCAAATCCTTTACCAGTTGGTGTATCCACATCAAAGTAATCCAGGTAACGGGGAATTGCCGGATGAGAAAGCAGTTGTAAAGTTTGCGCTTCTCGTTCAAACAGCTTCAAGTTATCCCAGTGAAAATCTTCCCCAAAAATCAGTAACTTGATTGCCACTAACTCTTGGGTGTGCAAGTCGCGCGCCAGCAACGTGCGCCTTCCCGCATTTTTACTTAGCTGTTTCTGAATGACATAACCTTCTTTTAAAATTTTACTTGCCATTTTTTCCAATCCTCTTGAGAATAGTGATTGTTAATTTCATCTGCCATTTATACTTTATTCACTAATAGGCAAATCTAACCATTCGCTGAGTTCCCCTGCTATCCAATCAATCTCGCCATCGCTGAGATGGCTGGTAATAAGTTTGTATTCCTGTGTTCCCGCCCAAATCTGAATGTCGCGATGAGGATGAGGGCGCGATTCTGTAGGTTCATTCACTATGAATCGTAATTTACAGATAGCCATCCTTGGACTTGGGGGCCGAAGATTATAACGTACAAATCCCAACCAATTGGAAGTAAAAGAAATTTGTTTGCGATCCAGGCGCAGTCTAGTGGCGTCATATATAAGAAATTGGAGGCTGATTGATATGGACCAAGTTACAAAGTAAAATACCCAGAAAAACACCGCGATTCCTGCGGATAATCGAACTAAAAAAGAGCCAACATTAAACGCTGGCATAATAAATGATATACTTCCGGAAAAAAAGTTGTGAATTATAAAAAATACAACTAATGAAGAGGCAATATTTAAACATAGAGGATAAGAACTAGGAACCACAATTTCCAAACAATTCCGGTTTTTTTTCAGTTTGACCTTACTCCTAGAAGGTTTTCCCACAACCAAGGGTATCGCCTCTATCGGTCTTTCCAGTGCTTTTAATGCCCGATCGGCCGAGGTTAAGCGGCTGTTTAAATCTGGTTCGGTCATCCACTGCAGCCAGTCCACAAAATCCGAACTAAGAGCGATTTTTGGCTCAAAATTAATACGCAAATCCTCCTGGGGCAATTCGGCTGGATCGACTCCTGTTACTAAGTAAATTAACGTTGCACCCAAGCCATAAAGATCGGAAGCCGGAACCGCGCGCCCGCCAAATTGTTCGGGCGGCATATATCCGTAAGTTCCCACTACAGTAACGGTGCTACCTTCTCTCGCTGCTAAGGTTTGAACTGAACCAAAATCTACTAAATAAACTTCACCCAACCAACCACCTTTATTAAGGGCGGAGTGTTTTTGTTTGAGGGGCGATCGCTCTGCTAACAGAATATTACTCGGTTTAATATCTCGATGAATTACTGGCGGGTTTTGGTGTTGCAAATATATCAAAATTTCCAGCAAGTTATTAGCGATTTGCTTTATTTCTGTTTCGTTAAATTTCGGTCCCGATTCAACCCATTCTGCCAAAGATTTCGCTTCAATATAGCTTTGTACCAGTGCCAGCCCTTTAGTCTTTGGTGTCTGGAATTCAAAATAATCTAAGTAACGAGGAATTGCCGGATGGGAAAGTGACTGTAAAGTTTCGGCTTCTCGTTCAAATAGTTTTAAATCGTCCCCTTGAAAATCTGCACTAAAAGAAAGGATTTTGATGACGACTAACTCCTGAGTTTGTAAGTCGCGCGCCAGCAAAGTTTGTCGTCCCGCATTTTTCCCCAGGCAGTGCTGAATGGCATAACGTTCTTTTAACAACCGCTCTACCATATTGTTTACTATAATTATTGACAGCTTTTACTATACCTCTGCCTTAAGGAAAGCTGCTAGGAAAAAGCTCGATTTGTAACAAACATTAATTATGACTATTATGATATGACTATTATGAATTCAAGCAATGGCACATGCGTTGCTAAAGTAAGCGAAGCTGTTGAGAAAGTGCTGGCACAAGAGTCTTACAAAAAAAGGCCGATCGAGATGGAAGGGGCGATCGCACGGAATTAAGTGCCCTGCTGATATTCGATCGTTATGATGCGATCGACATAGCTTGTCGAAGAATAAACTTTAACAGTCCTGGAAGCACGGGGGGCCTTTCAACCCGGTTTCTGCGTCAATATCTCAACGGATATATCCACGATTTTGAGGGGAACCGGGTTTTTGGCGTCCAGGACTATTTCAATTCGATCGATGTTTGTTGAACCCAGGCTGTACTCGATACGCCGGGGACACGGCCAGCTTGTAGTTGCGGGCGATACCTAGCCAAAAGTTCGGGTCATTCCCCCGTCGGAAGATCGGCTGCAAGCTGGTCTTTTTGTTAGCTGAAAACTCTACTGCTGGTTAGGGTCTTGCGGGGGTTAATTATCGTACTCAGGACTTACGCAGGTACGCTATATATAGCCTGACACAAGTTACGATCGCCCGTTCAAGAAAAGTGAGCGATCGTCGTAAGATTCAAATTGAACTGCCCAAAGAATCACCGACTTTCCTGTTAAACAAGTACGCAACGTATAGTTGGGTCTTTCAGTTCTTGTTTGAGGGAGTCTGACAGTAATTCCTCCTTTAACTGGTCTACTGTTTTTTCAACCATTCACGCTGTTTTTTTGAAGAAGTTCCACGCTAAAATTGCACAAGCAATATGATTCCTTTGAATCAATGCTTTGCGGCGTTGACAGGCTTCTCTACCCTCATGTAAGTCACTGTAATTGATTAAGTGCGATCGTACCAACTTTGCAGCGCCAAGCGGTGAACTTCCCGCCAGCTAATATTTTTAAGTCTGGCAATTTCCGCGCAATCTTCATATTCTGGGTGTACGTTAACAATCGTTTCTCCAGACTTCGCAACTTTTATCTTGACTTCGCCGTATTCTGTTTGAACTGTCTGGATTTCCCGGTGTAAAATAGTTCTCTGTTGAGTCGATCGCCTAATTCCCAGAGTAGTAGTTTCGCGAAAGATCACAGCTTCGCAAGCATCCTGAAACTCGGGATGACAAATCGCAGTTAACAAAACCCCCAGCCGTGACTTTTTCATCACAATTGGGGCAGTGAAAACATCCAGAGCTCCGGCGGCAAACAAAGCATCAAAAACATAGCCGATCGCCTGCGGGCTCAAATCATCAATTTGCGTTTCCAATACCGTAATAGTTTCTATGGAATTCGCCATTGGGAATTGGTTAAATATTTCCTTCTCCCCTCTTCCCTCTTCCTTCTTCCCTCTTCCCTCTTCCCTCTTCCCTCTTCCTTCTTCCTTCTCCCCAATCCAGAGGCGCAAAATATTAGGAATTGCCAGCATTCGAGAACCTGCACCCAAACCGATCGCCTGAATTTGCATCGGCGGTGGCGGGCCGAAAGCAGAGGCTAGAGTACAGGCGATCGCAGTTCCCGTAGGAGTGCACAATTCGCGATCGATCCCATTGCTGTAAACCGGCACTCGGTGCGTTTCCCACAACCGCATCACCGCCGGCGTCGGCACCGCTAACTTACCGTGCGCCGCCTTCACCGTACCGCCACCAGTCGGCATCGCCGAAAAGTAAAACTCCTGAATATCCAACCAATCCAAACCCAAACAAGTACCGACAATATCAATAATTGCATCCGCAGCCCCCACCTCGTGAAAGTGAACCTCGCTTGCGGGGATACCGTGTACGGCACCTTCTGCCTCTGCTAATTTGCCAAATACGGCCAAACTCCAAGCTTCCACGCGCGGAGGCAATTTTGCAGAGACGATGATTTGCTCAATTTGTGGCAAATTGCGGTGATGAGTGTGGCTAATTTCGGCATCTGGTTCGCCGTGACTGTGAGAATGTTCTTCCCCGTGATGATGGTGGTGGCGGGCGTCAAAAGTCGAAGATTCCGTTTCCGAGGGATCGAGTTCGGTAGCGGAATTTTTGGGTTTTAACCACAAATCCGCAGCTAAATCTACATAAAATTTAGTTGCTTGTTGAGTATTCCGGTGGACTAATTCCGTCCGCAACTCGTACTCTGTCGAAATGCCGAGCAAATTGAGTTTTTCGATTAGGTAGTCTAAAGGAACGCCAGCGTGGATGAGAGCTCCGATGCACATATCGCCAGCAATGCCGGTTGGACAGTCAAAATAAGCTATTTTATTCATTGTTAACAATTAATTTTCAACATTGATTGTTTCACTGGATATTTCGATCGCCCACTTAGCCTGCAGTATCTTAACATGGCAACTATTTACGAAGTGCATCCAGTTGCACCCCAAAGAGACCGGATCGAGAAGATTACAAAAGCTTTAAAAGCTGGGGCCGTGATGCTTTATCCGACAGATACAGTTTACGCGATCGGCTGCGATCTCAACTCCAAGTCTGGGGTAGAACGAGTCAGGCAAATCAAGCAACTATCCAATGATAAGCCTTTAACGTTCTTGTGTTCCTCTCTGTCAAATATCACCGACTATGCTGCGGTCAGCGATGAAGCATATAGAATTATCAAGCGGTTAATACCGGGGCCTTATACATTTCTGCTGCCAGCTACCAAGTTAGTGCCACGGTTGGTAATGAACCCAAAACGGAAAACCACTGGAATTCGCGTTCCCGACCAGCGGCTTTGTTTTACACTGTTGGAAGCCTTGGGAAATCCAATTATTTCAACATCCGCTCACATTACCACGGATGATGAAGGTGCAGCACCAGTCCCTGCATCTAAAGCAGAAAGCTTTGGCAAAGCTGAGCTGTTTGACTGTTTTTCAAAGCTAGTGGATGTCATTGTCGATGACGGTTCCGATCCCGGATATCAAGTTTCTACCATTCTTGATTTGACACAAAGCGAACCGATTGTTGTTCGCCGTGGTTTGGGTTCGGAAGCTGTCGCCGTTTGGGAAAAAGATTAAAACTTTAAGGGGCGGGTTAAGCGCTAAATTCGCCCACAACCAGCCCCATTTTTTTAGTTGTAAACTGCTTTAAGCCTCTACCTTAACTCCTTTCCAAAAAGCAATATATCCGGCAATATTTTTAGCAGCATCTTTCGGAGTAGGATAGTACCAAGCAGCATCTTTATTAACTTGTCCGCCGACTTCGACACTGTAGTAACTAGCAACACCTTTCCAACCGCAAGTAGTGTGAGTGCTGCTATCCTTGAAATACTCACGGTTAATGGCATCGGCGGGGAAATAATAGTTGTTGTCTACAATTTCGCACTTGTCGCTCTCGGCCAAAACGGCACCATTCCAAATTGCTTTCGGCATCAGTTTTTCTGCTTAAATTGAGATTCTCAATTATTGTAACTGTATTTGTGCTCAAAAGGCATAGAATAGTTTAGAAGCCAACAACCAACTACTGCAAATGTCAGCGTCTAATCCGCCAATATCTTCTGTGCCGCTGCCCCTGGAACAAGCACTCAAACATTTTTTTGGCTATGACTCTTTCCGCCCGGGGCAGCAGGAAATTGTCGAAGCTGCTTTACAAAAACGGGATATGATGATTGTCATGCCCACGGGCGGTGGCAAGTCTTTGTGTTTTCAATTACCGGCACTGTTGAAACCGGGATTGACAGTGGTTGTTTCGCCGTTAATTGCTCTGATGCAAGACCAGGTGGAAGCTTTGCAGGATAATGGAATTGGGGCGACTTTTCTCAACAGCACTTTGAGCAGTCAGGAAACCCGATCGCGGGAAACTGCGATTCTCGAAGGTAAGATTAAATTGCTTTATGTTGCACCCGAACGCTTGCTCGGTGAGAGATTTTTACCATTTTTAGATATAGTAGCAAATAAGTTAGGAATTTCGGCATTTGCGATCGACGAAGCCCACTGCGTTTCGGAATGGGGGCACGACTTTCGACCAGAATACAGGCAAATGCAACGAGTGCGCGATCGATATCCCGACATTCCCATTATGGCACTAACAGCCACCGCCACCGAGCGCGTCCGCCAAGACATTATCCAGCAGCTAACTCTGCGAAATCCATACATCCACGTCGCCAGCTTCAACCGCCCCAATTTATACTACGAAGTTCGCCCCAAAACCAAACACAGTTTTGCCGAAGTTTTGCAAATTATCCAAAAAAAAGGCGGTTCGGGAATTATCTATTGCCTCAGCCGCAAAAAAGTTGACGAAGTTGCCTATAAATTGCAACAAAGCGGTATCCAAGCCTTACCCTACCACGCCGGCATGAACGATGTCGATCGCGCCACCAATCAAACCCGCTTCATTCGCGACGACGTGCAAGTAATGGTAGCCACAATAGCCTTCGGTATGGGCATTAACAAACCCGACGTGCGGTTTGTAATTCACTACGACTTACCCAAGAATCTCGAAGGATACTATCAAGAATCCGGCCGCGCAGGCCGAGACAACGAACCCGCCCATTGCAGCTTATTTTTCGGCTACGGCGATGTCAAAATGATCGACTACATCATCGAGCAAAAACCTGACCCACAAGAACAACGAATTGCCCGCCAACAGTTGCGTCGAGTAATAAACTATGCAGAATCAACCGAGTGCCGTCGCACAATCCAGTTAAGTTATTTTGGCGATTCATTCCCCGGAAACTGCGGTACTTGCGATAACTGTTGCAACCAAAAACCCGTAGAAGATTGGACGATTGAGGCCATGAAATTTCTTTCTTGCGTCGCCCGCTGCCAAGAAAAATTCGGCATGAATCACATTATTGACGTGCTGCGCGGTTCAAAAAATCAAAAAATATTGCAATACCAGCACCACCAACTTTCTACTTACGGAATTGGCAAATATAGAAGTGCTGAGGAATGGAAAAAATTGAGTCGTTCGCTGTTAAATCAAGGTTTTTTAGACGAAAGGACCGACGGGTTTCCCATTTTGAAACTGAATGAAAAAAGTTGGGAAATTATGAAACGTCAGCGCACAGTTGAAATCGCTATTGAACCGCAGCGGGAAGTACAGGGGAAAGTTCGTTCTTTGGCAGTAGAAGTAGAAGCTTTATTTGCCAAACTGCGGACGCTACGCAAGCAAATAGCCGACGAACAATTTGTGCCACCTTACGTAGTTTTTGCCGATAAAAGCTTGCGAGATATGGCAGAAAAACGCCCGCAAAATCTCACAGAATTCGAGGAGGTTTACGGCGTTGGCAGCAACAAGCGAGATAAGTACGGTAAGGTTTTCTTGGAGGCAATTCGCAATTTTTGCCAAGAACAAGGATTGCCAAGTGGTGCTGCATCTTCTGAGGTCGCTAATCTTCCCAATCTTGCTAACGTTGCGTCTTATTCGCAGATGCAAACCTGGGAATTATACCGACAAGGTTTGACAGTTCAAGGAATAGCCAATGCGCGGGGTATGAGTCCTAATACTATTTCTGGGCATCTGATAGAATTGATGGAAATGGGCAGGGAAGTTGATATAAATTTGTTGGTGGAACCGGAACGCCAGCAGGCGATAGTGTACGCAATAGAAGTTATGGGGGATGAGAAACTGAGAGCCATTTATGATTTTTTGGAAGAACGTTATACGTTTGAGGAGATTAAGTTTGTGCGCGCTTGGTGGCGGCAAAATTATGTAAGTTTTTAACCGCAGATGTATGCAGATGAACTCTGATGAACGCTGATGAACGCAGATAATTGATAGGAGGGAGAAATGAAAATTAAAAAAGTAGCTTTTGGGGATAATATATTAGAGTGGCGTTTTTAACAGATATATTTTTTCCATTTGGCTTTGCTAGCTGGCGTATATGGGGTTTGCAAAACTCAAATTTCAAAAGTAATTTTAAGAGCGCTATAAGTCAGTAAGCTTGGGTTAGCTAAGCGTCTCATTGTTCGCTATGCTTCGTGGAGTTGCGAGGGTACTAAGAAACCCCTAAGCCATCACCGAAACTTTCTTCAGTTCTCAAGTTTCGTGAGCGGCTAGGGCGAGAAATTACATTTTTAACTTAACCTAATTGAGCTAGAAGTACCTCGTAAAACCACTTTTTATCTAAGTAGTAGAGTGCGTGAGAGCGAGTAATATTTAAATCCACACGCATGAGACTATTTACACCCACGCCCCGCCCCAAGGATTGAATAATATTGAGGCGGCAGGAAATGATATGAAGTCTCTCTGTGCACCCAGCAGCACCCTAAATTTTAGCATTGTATGTGGTTGCGGCAAAATTATATATATGGGTTTTTGAAGGCGAGAAATTAAGTCTCTACACTTTAGAATTGTACAATAAATAGTTGACTTCGTTAGCCAGCCATTCGTTAAACAGATTGTGCAATATTTCTTGATACCGTTCAGGGGTTAATTCCGCCGGGAGAAACTTTTCAACCAGGAACAAGTGATATCCTAGCTCTGTTTCAATTGGACGAATCACTTCTCCGGGTTTAGCGCTAAATACGGCGACGGCTATGTCTGGTTTTAAACCCCACCGATAAACCTTGCCTTCGCAACCGCATATATGCCGACGATTTTCGTCAATATCGTAAAGGTGAGCGGCATCAAAAAAGCTAATTTCTCCTTCTTGAATTTGATAAAAGAGTTCCTGAGCAAGCTGGGGGTTGGCCACAATTATTTGATAAAGAATTATTTGATCGAATTGCAATTTGTTTTGAACAAAAATCTTTTCTACTTCTTTGCTGAACAAGTGTTCTGCTAGTTTTTGGCTGAGGAGTCGATCGCAAATTCCGGCTTCTAAATCTTCTACAGAAATCATCTGATCGACCAGCCAAGCAATCGTGTCCGCCGCTTTCTCCAAACGCTTCTCGCGGCGGAGTTGGTCGCCCACAGCTTGAATTTCGTCGGGAGTCACAGTTAACCCCCGTTCCCGGGCTGCTTTCTCAATAACTTTTTTCTGCAAAACCTTTTGAGTAAATGTTTTTAATTGCATCTCTTGTCTGAGTAGTTCGATGATTTCACTTGCTTCAATCAAGGGGCGGTAAAAATCCTTCATCTTTCTCTCTCAACCTATATAACTTTATTAACTTCATCCCCCGACGCTACCCGTGGGTAATTAGCGTTAATAATTTAACGCTTGGCTACAAGATGTCATTTGGCAAACTAATAAAATCAGCATTGCTCAAAGTTGTTGCACCCGCTGCGTTAACTGTTCCCAAAACAACAGCTAAAATGCGATCGCCATTATTTGAACTAAACTTGACCAGAGTCGAGTCTGTCGTACCGTCACCATCCGTATCAAACGCGACGAGTGTCAAGTCTGTTACCGAAAGTCCCCCTATCAGCCCAATTCGATCGCCTTCAGCGGGATTGAAATCCACGACTCGATCTGCTAACAATGGATTAGCTGCTGCACTAGCTGTTTCGGGTCTAAAGGCAAAGGTATCAGCGCCGCTACCTCCAATCCATGTATCGGTGCCGAAGTCGCCGCAAAGAAAATCGTCGCCGTTGCCGCCAATCAGCAAATCCTGACCTTTTCCTCCCCGCAAAGTGTCGTTTCCATCGCCTCCATCGATCGCATCGTCACCTCTGTTACTTGTGACAATATCGTCGCCGCTTCCTGCAAAAATTCGATCGCTCTCCCTACCGCAAATAATCACATCCCTGTCGCTGGTGCCCAGCCAATATCCGTCGCCGTTGCTGTCGTAGCTGATAGTTAATGCGCCAGGATAGTTTTCTGGGGCGACCATTTCTGGAGGCGGGGTTGTCTCAGCATTGCTGTTGTTCGTATTGCGATCGGGAAGTGCGATCGAATTATTGCTGTTACTGTTATCTGTTGGCTCAGGAATTATCGTCCTCTCGCCGCCAGTACCCGTACCGATCGCATCCTCATTATTTGAGGGTGCAGGTGTTGGCGCTGGCGCCGGTGTTGGCGCAGGTGTTGCTGCTGGGGCCGTTGCTGTCGCGCTGGAAGTTTGAGGAGCAACGGAAGAAGTTTGCGCCTGTGCACTCCCGCTGCTAGAGGTAGCCCCCGCAGTGTAAACAGTCTCACTACTGGTACTGGTTCCCGTTGGGGAAGTGGCTGTCGCACTGCTGGTGCTGCCTGCACCACTGTTATCTACAAAGGCACTAGATTGGCTAGAACTGCTGCTGCCGGCACCAGGGTTATTCGCCAACGAATTCAAGGTGTTTAAACTATTGCTGTTTCCAACAATATTATTTAAGGGCTCAGGAGCTAATGAATCTAAGGGAGGCATCGCGATTTATCTCCTTTTACCTGTAAAGACGAAAAGCACTTGCACGCTCGCCAACACTGCCAATTTCAATGAATGCCAATGTAGGATTTTAGAGAGTGTGAAGCAATTGCTCTTGACTTCAGACTAAAGAGTGAAAGGTTTGTAATAAAGGAACCTTGATGCATCCCGAAAGTAGGACGGGACAAAACTGTTACCAGTACCAATCGGGGCGATCGGTACTGATGGCCAATGGCATTTGATTTAGCCATTACCATCACTCTCAAAAGGCTTATATAAATTTAAACTGCACCTTCCTTGCACTCGCCCATACTCGAAAAATATTAGGACGGACTGCTAAAGATGAGCAAAAACCGGGTTTTAGTTCGATTTACCTAAATATATCGGAACTAATTAGAGGTATGTTGCCAATTTGGCAGATTTGTTTGAAATTATAAGACTTACGCCAGTTTTCAATTTTTACACTCTTTGTATCCGGGCGGGCGCTTGCTGGTGTTGAGCGCCGATCGACACACGCCTGCTCGCGTTCCTGAATTGTGATTAACAGAGCGGGGTTTGGCAGCAGTTTGAGGACTGTGGTTGAGCGGATGGGAGGGGACTTGGAACGGCGGGTCGAGGGGCTTGCAGCAGCCTCGAAGGCGACGGATTTGGCTGATTTGAATAGGAGCGCGATCGCATGGATGCGGAGTGATCGCAGGTGGGGGGCGATCGCGATCGCCCTCCACCCAACTCGATGGTGCGGAACTAATTAGAATTGGCATTGAGCGAGTAGGGGCGATCTCCTCTTTCCTCGGCGGGAAACCGCTCTTACCTGTGACGCAGAGGTCAATAAATAACTTAAGTCAGAGATGATTAAGCAATATTTCATGGCGGCCTCACGAGAACTTTTTAGCCGACTAAATTCATTATTAAATTGAAGATATACTAGAGCAACTAGATGTTGATGAAGTGCTGCAACTAGATGAAGAAGAACTACTAGAACTCGATTTGGCGTAACTGCGGGAGCTATTAGGAGATGAAACCTTTGCAGAAACGCTTTGACTAATTTTACCTCGATCATCGCCAGATGCTTCGACTGCGCTTTTCGCCTCAGCAATAACTTGGCAATCGGGTGAAACTATGCGTTTGACAACAACTTTATTCTGAGTCATGATGTTAATAACGAGACTTTACTAAAATCAACCTATTCTGACAGATTTTAGTTGTCAGAATAGGTTGAAGACTATACAGGCGAGCTTTACTACTACCACCCTGGGAAGTAATATCCGTTGCTACCAGAGAGAGAAGTAGCATTAGACTGAGAACCTACACCTTGAACAGTGTTGGTACTGCTGATAGCCTGAGTAGCTGAGTTCGCGCCCAGAGCACCTGCTGAAGCTTCACCACCAGCAAAATTTCCTTTAATGTTCGTCTTAGAGTTGAATACCTTATCGATGGTCAGATATTCACTGATGTTTGCCTTAACATAGGTGGATGAGCTTTCGCCAAAATAGTAGCCACCTTCAACATTTGCTTCAGCCGATTCCAAGTAATTCAGGTCAGAGATAATCATTTGTTTTGTCCTTTTAAGAGTGAGGTTTTTTTGTTTTCCTGTTACCTAATTTAGCTTGCCTTTTGGTATCTGTGTTGCCATTTTGGCCGGAAGTTTTTTCGGTAACAACTTTTTTGTTTGGTCTGTAATCAATTTATCAAGGTTAACAAGGATTGTGTTGCCATTTTGGCAGAAGCTTTTTCTGTCTCGGCTGAACAATCTTGTTTCCTTTGATATCCCTAATATAATCAGGACTTTTCCTGCCGTGTTGCCATTTTGGCAGATTGATCGCAAATCAGGATGTAAAGATAACTTGATTAATTTTTATTAAGAACCGGGTCGAAAAATGTTGTGTGGCTACTAAAAAACCCGATCGCCCGCGGTGAGTCAACCAAAAAATTGGTACACCCAACGCCCGCAATCGGGTTGTCGGTCTCTCGACTAAATTACTTACCCGCCCAATTAAACAAGCGCGTCTTAAATTCAGCAAAAAATCCTTGATTGTGAACATCAACCGCCGGCGCCGAGATATTTGAATCTGCGCCGCCGACTTCAGCTACAAAACCTGCGGTATCTGAGTGCAACTCGCGACCAATCTGAATTGCAGCACCCCCTCGAACTCCGGCTCGTTTTTCCCTCACCACTTCCACATAATCTAAATCAGCAATTTTGCCCAATGCAGGCTTAGTTTCCGATTTACTCGACTTGCTGATTTGACTGTTTTCCTTAAGCAAGCGGTTGGAAGTACGGTAAGGGATGTAGTCGAGAGGGTTGTAACCCGTGCACCGCAAAAGTAAAAAACAAGCCCAAGAATACTTTCCTGCCAGGATGGCTGAAATTATCTCATCCAATTGTTCTGGTTTGATTCCAATTTGAGAATGATTGGCAGAATTGTGGAATTGGGAAGTCATTATTTTATCCTGTTTTGTGTATAGAGAGTGACAAAGGACAACAACCACTTAACTAAGTTCTACAAACTCATGCCGCCTTTTTGTAGGTGCTTGAGAGGGTCAAGCAAAATGTCGGCTATGCTGCGCTGGCGAATGACAATTTCTGCAGTAGCTGTTTGGCCAGCTTTGAGTTTCCAGGTTTGATTTTTGGCTTTCACTGAGTCTCGATCGATACTCACTTCCACCCGGTAAAAAACACCCAATCGCTCGTCTGTTTTGGCATCCGGCGAAATAGATAAAACTTTTCCCGGAATCACGCCGTAATTTTGATAAGGAAAAGCATCGAATTTGACTTGCACCGACATTCCGGTTTTGACAAATCCCGCTTCTCGGTTCGGTAAACTGACTTCCAGCACCAGAGGAGCCTGATTCGGAGTCATTTCTGCAATAGTTTGACCCGGTTGAACTACTTCGCCAGTGTTGTGAATGTTGAGTGCGGAAATGACTCCGCTGACGGGTGCGTAGAGAAATCTTTGTTTGAGCTGATTTTTTGCTTGAGCGAGCAGGGTTTGGGTTTCGGCAATTTTGGATTTGACTTGATTTAATTGCATTTCCAACTGCTGAATTTTTTGCTCTTTTTCTAACTGCGTTTGGCGCGCTGCGGCTTGTTTGCTGGCGGCTTCGGCTTGCAGTCGATCGACTTCTGCCAGTTGTTGGGTTAATTCACCTTGGGCTTTAGAAATGGCGCTTGTTCGATCGCGCAAATTTTGCTCGACTTCAAACAGCCTTTCCTTAACCCCAGTTGCATCAGACAGTTGACTCCTGATCGCAGCACTTTGCCTGTCGCGAACGGTTTGCTCGACTTCAAAGGCGCGATCGTCAGCCTGAGTTGTCTCCCCCAACTGGCTTCTAATAACGGCATTTTCACTTTCTCGCAGAGCTTCCTCAGCTTGAAACAATACGTCTTTTGACAGTGCTCCTTCATCTACCAAAGGTTTGAGACGCGCGATCCGCTCTTTGTGAGCCACTACTTTTGCTTGCAACCCGGCCAGCAATTCTTGAGTCTTGCGTTGCAACGGTTTCACCTGATCGCGCCGCCCTTGCTGCGAGTTAATATCTGTTTTCAGTTGCGAGAGCAAGTCTTGCACATTCTTTTCCAGAGGTTTGATCTGTTGCTTGCGCGCTTGCTGAGACACTAAATCTGCTTGCAATTGCTCGATTTGAGACTGCGTGGTGGCGGCTGAAGCGCGAGCACGGGCGATCGCAGCTTCAGCCCCCCGCTGGTCTGCAGCAGCAATAGCTTGGCTCGCTTCAACTTCCAGTCGAGTTCTCTCGATCGAACTCATCTCTTGCATCAATTGAATCCGATAAGCGTCCAGAATTTTCTCAAGACGCTCCACCTCGCTCTGGGCATTCGACGGGTCTAACTCGGCCAATAATTGTCCAGCTTTGATTTTTTGACCTTCTTTGATAGCGAGGTTAATAATTTTTCCCGTCTCCGTCGGGTGAATTTTGTAAACAGCGCCTTTGGGAACTAATTTGCCCTGAGCCTGACCAACCTCGTCAATTTTTCCCAAAGTTGCCCACGCTCCAAAAGCTACGGAAAAAACCATTCCTCCTAATATCAAACGCTGCGGAAAAGATACTGGTGGCTGGTCGAGTACCGAGTGCAAAGAAGTAGACCAATTATTCGCATCAGGCTGCCGTAACTTGGCAATGTTGATACCGTCATTAGTTTGAGAAGAGCGATTTTGAGGTTCGACAACTTCTAAAGATCGGTCTTTTTTTCTGGGTTCGTTTTCTTGCCTAGAAGCTACGCCTCCATAAACTTCACCTATTTCGTTAGGAGCGTGGTCTAGTTCTTTGACATCTTCTGAAAACATTGTATTTCCTCCAAATTAGTCTGTTGACTGTTGGCAGTTGGCAGTTGTTAGGAGCGATCAGTCAGGAGTCAGAAGTTAGGAGTCAGGAGTCAGGAGTCAGGAGGAATTGAAAACTATCTTTAGTCTTGTGTTGGGTGCTAATGACTAATGACCAATGACTAATGACTAATGACTAATGACCAATGACTAATAACTAATAACTAATGACTAATGACTAATGACTTAAATATCGAGTTGTTGCTGAGCGAGGTGATAGTAAAGTCCGCGTTCAGCCATCAATTCGTCGTGGTTGCCTTGTTCGGCTAAAATGCCTTTGTCTAGAACCAAAATTCGATCGGCATTACGCACCGTAGACAACCGATGAGCGATAATAAACGCAGTGCGATCGCGACTAATGCGGGCGAGATTTTGCTGAAACCTGCGCTCAGATTCGGTATCCAGCGAAGAAGTTGCTTCATCCAAAACCAAAATCCGGGGATCGCCCAAAAGAGCGCGGGCGATCGCAATTCGCTGCCGCTGGCCCCCAGACAAACTCGTTCCCCTTTCCCCCACAGGAGTTTGATAACCCAGGGGCATATCTTGAATAAAAGCGTGAGCTTCTGCTAGCTTCGCCACTTCTATCGCCTCTTCCAAGCTTGCAGAAGCAGCATCGTTTCCGTTTTTATACAGCGTAATATTTTCCAAAATCGTTCCCGAAAACAAGAAACAATCTTGAGGAACAACACCCAACTGAACTCGCAGCGACTGCAAAGAAATGTGCCGAATATCGTGGCCGTCAATTGTCAGCCGCCCCTTTTCTGGATAATAGAAACCTTGCAGCAGCTTCACCAAAGTGCTCTTACCCGAACCGCTGCGGCCGACAATTGCCACCGTTTCTCCAGCTTGCACCTCAAAGCAAAGATTTTGCAGCGTATTGCGTTCCTCATCCTGAGCATAACGGAAAGAAACATTGTCAAACTTGACGTTTCCCTGAATGCGAGGCAGCACCAACATTGGCTTGTAAGGGCTTTCTTCAGGTTGGGCAGAGAATACATCATCCAAACGCTCGATCGAAACGAGCACTTCTTGAAACTCATCCCAAAGTCCCACCACTGAAAGCACAGGAGAAATCACGCTCCCAATCATCATATTAAAAGCCACAAATTGACCGATCGTCAAATCATCTTGAATCACCAGCATTGCCCCGTACCACAGCAAAGCCGTGCTCCCCAAAGTATTAATCCCACCCCCGATCACCTGCAAAGAATTAGCCAACTTCTGCCCGCGAAATTTAGCATTAATCATGGAGGTTAATTGGTCTTCCCAGCGCCAGCGCATTTCTCGCTCAGCAGCAGTTGCCTTAACCGTCGCCACCCCAGTAATCATTTCCACCAAAGATGAATTTTGCTTGGCACTTTCGGTAAACACCTCCCGGGACACTTTTCGCAGAAAGGGAGTTGCGACTAAAGTCAAAATCACGATCGGCGGAATCAACGCCAGCACCAACAAAGCCAGACGCCAGTTATAGTAAACCATCAGTCCGATGTAAACTACAGCCATCAAAGCATCCAACCAAGCCGTAATAGCTTGGCGAGTCAAAAATGCCTGAATTTTTTGATTTTCCTGAACCCGCGTCAAGATATCGCCCACCTGACGAGATTCAAAAAACTTGATCGGTAAACTGAGAGTGTGACTGATAAAGCCGCTAATTAAAGTCAGGTCAATGCGGTTCGACAAATAATCCAGCAAATACTGTCTCGTTGCACCCAACAGCGTTCGCCAAACACTAAACAGCAGCAGTCCGATCGCAAAAACGTGCAGAGTTACTATGCTTTTGCTGACAACTACTTGGTCGAGAATTACTTGGGTAAATAGGGGAGTAACTAGACCAAATATTTGGAGCAACAAGGAGAGGATCAGAATTTGGGCGATCGCAGCGCGGTAGGGCCAGACTATGCCAACAAAATTTTTAAGTTTGATTCCTTGATGTTCGGCACTATGGTTGCGGTAGAGTTCCGCTGTCGGGTCTAAAATTAGGGCGTACCCAGTCCAATTTTCGGTAAAAGTTTTAATGCTCATCCACCGCTTGCCAGCCGCCGGATCAGCCACTAAAACCTCTTGATTTTTAAAGCGGTAAACTGCCACGTAGTGATTGCCTTGCCAGTGAGCAATCCAGGGATTTTGATTTCGCAGCGGAGTTAAAGAAGCTCGCACGGGACGGGTTTGAAATCCCATCCTTTCCCCTGCTTTTGCCAGACTCTTGAGCGACGCGCCGCTGCGGCCGATTTCGGCCAATTCGCGCAAGTAATTCAGGCTGAATTTTTTACCCCAATATTCGCTAATCATCGCTAAGCAAGTAGCTCCACAATCTGCTGCGCTCTGTTGTTGAATGAAGGGGTGTCTGCTGCTCAACCAGCGCCGCTGCTTGGGTTTGGGGAAGCTGATGATTCCGGTTGCGGGTTTTTGCTGAGGAACTGCGGTTAATTTTGAGGGCTCGGTTTGTGAGGTAGATCGGGCATCTTGGGGCAGCGTTACTAAGCTTAAAATTGGAGGTTTGCGGATGATTTTAGGGCGGGAATTGCTTTCGGAACTAATTGTGGCTTTGGCAATTTCCCACTCTTCGCTGCTAAGCTGGTAAATTAGCAGGTCTGTTACCGCTATCCAGTCGCTCTTTACGTCCGAATGTTCCCAGTTAGTGCCGATCAGTGGCGGTGCTTGACCTTGAATTTGACCGCTGCGGAGCCAAAAATAATTTGTAGATTTTTGGCAATGCTCAGCGAGGGAAACTCCGGCAGGAATTCGGCTTTCTTCTATGTAAGGAAGTAAGTGCGGCCACAGAAGCTGTTGTTGGTGGGGAGGGAGCGATCGCAAATCTGTTTGTGTCTTGAAAAATATTAACCGCTGTCGCTCTTGAAATTCTTGCTGCAAGTGCTGTTGCAGTTGCGGGAATTCTTCTAAAATAAGCTGCATTGTTGTGGCCGCAATTCGAGCGATTTGGCAAGTGCCGGCCGCAATTGCTCTGTAAGGCAGTCCGCTTTCAATAAATAGGTTATCTGTCCCAAATATTGCTCCGACTTCCAGTACCACCGCCGAAATCTCCTGCTGTTGAGACGCTTCTACCGCTAGCAGCCTGACTCTTCCCTCGCAAACTAAATAAAAATTGCGATCGCTCTGTTCTTTTTCAACGAAATTGTTGCTATTATCTGATGTTTGATATTGAGTAATTTCATCTCCGAGCTGAAACTCGCAAATTTCACAGGCTGTATTTAATTTGGCCACTAATGTCGGTCCTGCACCGACTTCCTCGAAAATTTTCTGAATAGCCGGGAAATTTTCCATGGCTTCTCGGGTTTTAACTATGTGATTTTTAACCCCTAAATTTTTTTGCATACCTCACCCTGTCAAAAAATTGTTTCAATTTTTTTGAATTACAACTAACCCGGTTATGAGCAATTTTTATTGGTTTAGTTGCAATTTAGTTGGCTTAAAAACTGTTTGTCGATATTTCCGACTAACCCCCCTTAGTTACGCCATCCCTTCAACGCCTTTAGGATATATAAAATTGCGTTTTTTCAGGATTTTGTGGTGATTACGTAAGTTTGGTTTTGGCTGGCTCCCAGTTTAACTTACAAAATCGTGATTTTGGCTACCTCTAAGGGCAATCTTTACCTAATCTTTATAAATCTACCGTATTATTACGGGATAATTATGAAGATTTTGTGAAGCTGGGGAGGCCAATGTTCTGCCCGGTATACGTATATCTACGTAAAAACTTCTATTCAGGATGCAAAAAACTATCAATTTTCGGCGCTTGTTTGTGAAGTCCAGGGCCCGATCGTGGTAAATAAATATTGATTGCTGTTAGTTTGTAGCAGCAATTCAAGCAATTAATTAACCATCTAATCTGGGTATGTAACCCAGGGTAAAAGCATCTCAATCCGGCTTCACATAAGAACTCAGAGGAATCTAATGTAGAGTCAATGAAACAAGAACGGAAAACTCAAATCATATAATTGTTGTCCATACTCGTCCGCTTCATTTTTTGTCGGAGACTACTTTTGTAAGTCGGTTCGCGATTGAGGGCATTGAGAGCAATGCGCCGAAGGAGAGAAAAATTATGGGGACTGTGGAAATAGCGAATGCCGCAAGAATCTTCTGCAAAAGTACAATAAGCGTGTCCAGTGAGCCTGGTTTTCCATCCCCCAATGTTTTCGGATAGCTCCACCTAAAAGTTGAGCATCACTGTGTAAACAAGTCAGATAAAACTGAACTTCACGGGTGTTTTGATTCCAAAGATGACGCACCCGGACAACGATAACAACACTCTGAAGTCCTGCCCATAGTCGAGGCTGGTAAAGAACACCAATGGCAGCAACTGGAACAGACCAGACTTGACGAATTTCCGTGCGATAATGTCCTTTTTCAATGCGTTGTTCATAACTGACATCAACCGAATGAAAATTCTGTGCAGAAACTTGTTTAAACCATTGTTCCACCTGATTGATGGTAGAGAGTGGGGTGATTTGCCTTGAGTACCCGAACATAATCAGCTTTCTTGTCGATAATCTTTTTGGCCATCTCGCTCTGTCTCCCCATGGCATCAATGGTGATAAGAGAGCCTGAAATATCTAGTAATTCTAATAATGCTGGAAGAGCAGTAATCTCATTAGATTTATCTTCTACCTTCCTCTGTGCTACAGCTAAATTTTGTTGGCTGGCAAGGGCACTAATCACGTGTAGTGCTGATGAACTGCGATTGCGGTCGTAAGAACCCCTAATCGTCTTTCCGTCTCTGGGAATTATCTCTCCTTTCATCTTTGTAACCAGAGTTTTTACCCATTGCAAGAAACAACGATTCAATTCTTCTGGGTTGATCAACTCAAATACCCGTCGGAAGGTTTCATCTAAGGGGATTCCATTGGATAACGCCAAAAACTCTTGTAACCACTGTTGCTTGCTGAATCGGTAATTTTCTATGTTTTCCCATCCTTGCGCTCCGGCTATGACTGCGAGAATCGCAATTATCAAAATGTCTGTGAGTTGATGTTTCTTAGTCCGCTCTACTCTTGGGTCTTTGATGTCTCCAAAATCCTCCACTAAGCTCTGTTGAATAGCTCCAATGGATGCTACTTCTGTAGGCTTTCTCTGAGGAAAAAAACTTTTCTTAGCCTCGGCTGATTTAGTAGTATTAAATCCTTCCGACATAAAACTTAATTTTTTGAGTTTTTTAACGGCAGTATTGTTGTTATCACACTTATCTTGCTCTGATGTCAAGTACGTTTTTTACCAGGTCACTTAGGCTGATATTCTTTGATTTGTCAAGTTCATATTATACCAAATTAGATGAGCTTACCCTCGGTACGTAATGGATTAAAGTAAAGTGGAAAATTCTGCTGTTGATAACGGCTTTTCATTTGGGGGTGACTTCTGTGAGGGTCCCAACCCATCTGTATTGCTACCCATCACTATCCGTCTAAACCCCTATTAAAAGTATCGGTTTCTCTGCTTAACGAATTTTGTGCGATCGCAGTCAGTCTATTTGCTCTCCAAAAGCATGGAATAGTGTAGAATCCAACAACCAACTACTACAAATGCCCGGGTCTAATCCGCCAACATCTTCTGTGCCGCTGTGGCTGGAACAAGTTCTCAAACATTTTTTTTGCTATGACTCTTTGAGCCCGGGGCAGCAGGAAATTGTCGAAGCTGTTTTACAAAAACGGGAGATGATGATTGTCCTGCCGACGGGCGGTGGCAATTCTTGGTATTTTCAATAGTAGAGACTATTTATGGGAGGAAGGCTACTCTTTGGCACATCTTAGCCGTATCATCTGTTGTTTAGTTCACCCTACTTCATGCCGTTTCACCTAAGTTCGGCTCAGTCAAGGCAACTGCTAGTAATTGAGCAGCCTGCACGTTACTCATTGCGACTTCCCAAATGCCTTTTGCACAATAGCTGTAAAAGTTACGAACAGGCAGAAACAATGAAAGCTACTGGTAAGGTGTATACAATTGATTTGGCTGGAAATCAGTATCAAAGCCCTCGCTATTTGCAAAGTCGGGCCAGGATTAACTCGCTCATCGACCATTATATGTCATTGGAAGTTTTGAGCGATCGACTTTCCGATCTACCCCAGCAATTTTCCGCCCCGCATCCCCGCCCTTGGGAGCCCATAGATTGGCAAGGAATCAATCGCGACCAAATTATTGGTGTCAAGCCAGAAATATTTTTACAAATTTTGGCAAGTGCGGCAGAAATCGAAGCTCCCATCCGCAGCTACGGTAGAGAAAGTTGGTGCTATTTACAGCATATTTATCCGCAAATGGCGCGGTTTATGGGAGGAATTTTTGATGACAACGGCAACATTTTAGAGATAGGTGTCTGGGAAAAAGAAGAACGCCAACATTGCCCGACATTTAGGAAAATTTACCAGCAACTTACAGCAGAAAAACTGCAAGTTAAACCCAATTCTGTGAATGGCTGTCAATCCACAGGTGACGCTTGGCAAGATACCTACAAACACGTGATTAGTCGCCTCAGTACCGAGTGGGGAGCTACTTCTGTTTATTTATGGTTGATGGTACACTCAACAGGAGCGTTGCAACAGGCAATTTCCCAGCCTTTACAGGATGAAATCAATCATTTGGCTAAGTTTTGGGGTTTCAGCCGCTGGGCATTCTCCCAGAGTTACTTCAATCAACTGAAAGGCTCTACCAAAAACCTGATTGCTTTGCTGAAACATCATCAGATTGAACGCACGCACGGTAACGATGTGTTTAATACTTCACTCAGTCTCAAACAGATTTCTTTGGTGTTGGAATTGACTTTTACATTCACGCGAGTGATGGTGCGGCTGCGGCGCTGGAACCGCGAGCTCAGTCGCAGTTATCTCAGACATTTGTTTGGCACTGCGCCGATGGTTGATGCACCGCGCAAGGTCGCTTAAATATGATTTACGCGAGGGAGCAATTTTTACACTATTTGTGGGGATAAGGTGGGGTGTGCTTCGCCCTACAGATAGTGTCTGTGGGTAAGTCCTGTTAACAACATTAAACCCGAATTGCAAAATTAAACGATCGCACTTCAGAGACAATCCAAATTAAAAGGTAGTATAAATCATGCAAATTACGATCACCCTTCCCGACAATCTCCCCCTAACTGAAGCCGATGTGCGAATAGAATTGGCGCTCGTACTTTATCAACAACACAGCCTCAGTTTAGATAAAGTCGCTCAACTCGCTAAAATTTCAGCGGACGATTTCTACCAAATATTAATCGATCGCAATATCGTCACCCCGCCTGCAGATCCCGATGACGAACCGGCCGAACTCATACTAGCGAGCCTCCGCAACTCTATGCCGCAAGTTAAAGAAGGCACATTGCATCCTATTTCTGAACTGTGGGAGGGCATTGTAAAGCTTTATGGTTGAATTTATGGTTCCCACTCACAGATAGACTCTCGCGAAAGAGGGCAAGTTTTGGGAGCGATCTCATTGCCGCTGAGGTCGAGCACAGTCAGTTTAGTCAAGGATGCTAGCGGTTTGATATCGCCGATCACATTGTTGTGGCTGAGGTCGAGCCTAGTCAGGTTAGTCAAGGATGCTAGCGGTTTGATGTCCCCGATCACATTGCCGCTGAGGTCGAGCCTAGTCAGGTTAGTCAAGGATGCTAGCGGTTTGATGTCCCCGATCTGATTGTCCAAGAGCTCGAGCGAACGTAGGTTAGTCAAGGATGCTAGCGGTTTGATGTCCCCGATCCGATTGTCGCTGAGGTCGAGCAAAGTCAGGTTAGTCAAGGATGCTAGCGGTTTGATATCGCCTATCTGATTGTCGAAGAGGAAGAGCGAACGTAGGTTAGTCAAGGATGCTAGCGGTTTGATGTCGCGGATCTGATTGTCGCGGAGGTCGAGCAAAGTCAGGTTAGTCAAGGATGCTAACGGTTTGATATCGCCTATCTGATTGTCGCTGAGGAAGAGCAAAGTCAGGTTAGTCAAGGATGCTAGCGGTTTGATATCGCCGATCTGATTGTCGTTGAGGAATAGCCCAGTCAGGTTAGTCAAGGATGCTAGCGGTTTGATGTCGTCGATTGGATTTTCGCTGAGGTCGAGCCTAGTCAGGTTAGTCAAAGATGCTAGCGGTTTGATGTCGCGGATCTGATTGCTGCTGAGGAAGAGCATAGTCAGGTTAGTCAAGGATGCTAGCGGTTTGATATCGCCGATCTGATTGTCGAAGAGGTCGAGCTTCGTGAGACTAGAAAGTTTCCGATCGGCGGCATCGCAATCATTAGTCCCTGCTTCCTTCAACAACAGGTCAACAGTATGTTTGGTTTCTGGACTCAAATCAGCTTTTTGGCGGCACCAATCCGCAAATGTTCGCTTGCTGTTTCCCAGTTGCGGCTCTGCTGCCCGCGCCGATAGTTCATTTCCAGATAATGCTAGGACGATCGCGCTCCAAATAACTACTCTTAATATCGATAAAATCATATCTTTTTCCAACGATAAGCGTCACATATTTTACGTAAAATTAAGGATACTATAAATTATGCAAATTACGATCGACCTTCCCGACAATCTCCCCCTAACAGAAGCTGATGTGCGAATAGAATTGGCGAGCGAACTTTATCAGCAGCACAGCGATCGCGACTGAAATATTGAAGTGCGATCGGGCGTCATGTTCAAGTTTTATGGTTTAGCTTGTGGTTCCCACTTACAGATAGACTCTGGCTTGAGAGGACAAGTCTTGGGTGCGATCGGATTTCCGCTGAGATGGAGTTCTCTCAGGTTAGTCAAGGATTCCAACGGTTTGATGTCGCTGATTTGACTGTTGGCGAGGATGAGCCAGCTAAGGTTAGTTAAGGATTCTAGCGGTTTGATGTCGCTGATAGGATTCTCGCTAAGGGAGAGCAATCTCAGGTTAGTCAAGGATTCTAGCGGTTTGATGTCGTTGATTTGATTGTTGTCGAGGGTGAGCCAACCAAGGTTAGTCAAGGATTCTAGTGCTTTGATGTTGTTGATTTGATTGTTGTCGAGGGTGAGCCGAGTCAGGTTAGTCAAGGATTCTAGCGGTTTGATGTCGATGATTTGATTGTTGGCGAGGCTGAGCAACTCAAGGTTAGTCAAGGATTCTAGCGGTTTGATGTCGTTGATTTGATTGTTGTCGAGGGTGAGCCAAGCAAGGTTAGTCAAGGATTCTAGCGGTTTGATGTCGTTGATTTGATTGTTGGCAATGCCGATCACAGTCAGGTTAGTCAAGGATTCTAGCGGTTTGATGTCACTTATTTGATTGTTGGCAATGCCGATCAGAGTCAGGTTTGTCAAGGATGCTAGTGGTTTGATGTCGCTGATTTGATTGTTGTCGAGCCAGACCCAAGTCAGTTTAGTCAAGGATTCTAGCGGTTTGATGTCGCTGATTTGATTGCTCAGGAGGATGAGCCGAGTCAGGTTAGTCAAGGATTCTAGCGGTTTGATGTTGCTGATTTTATTGTCAATGAGTCTGAGTGCCGTGAGACTCGAAAGTTTCCGATCTGCCGCCTCGCACTCATTAGTCTCTGCTTTCTTCAACAGCACATCAACAGTATGTTTAAGTTCAGGACTCAAATCAGCTTTTTGGCGGCACCAATCCGCAAATGTTCTGTTTCCCGATCGCACTTCTGCGGCTTTCACAGAAAGTACATTTCCAGATAATGCTACGATCGCACTTAAAGCAATTACTATCAACCTTGATAAATTCATGTATTTCTGTGCAACTATAACTGTCATCATTTTGTATCTCTAATTATCTAAATAGACAACGGCAGGTTGACAAACTGTCACGACAATGCCACAAAGTTGTAAAATACCTGTGATATTAAACTTATACTGAATAATTTTATCTCCGAAAACTCAGGAAAATACCCTATGAACGGCCCAGCATCTTACACATCATCTCAAATCACCGATCGCGATCGCGCTAACCTCAGCCGCCTGATCGATTACAGTTCCATTCAATCGATACCCGAAATTTGGGCGATCGTCAAACAACAATTCGGTCAAACCGTCGCCCTCCACGACCCCCACACCCAGCCCGAAATCAAACTCACCTACACCGACCTCTACCAACAAATCCAGCAATTCGCCGCCGGCCTCCAAGCCCTCGGCATCGAACCGAATCCCGGAGAAGCCGTCCCTCCCCGCGTCGCCCTCTTCGCCGACAACAGCCCCCGCTGGCTGATAGCCGACCAAGGTATCATGATGGCCGGGGCAGCCAACGCCGTTCGAGGCGCCACCGCCGACCCGGAAGAACTTTTGTACATCATCCAAGACAGCGGCAGCACCGCCTTGGTAGTCGAAAACCGGGCATTACTCAAAAAACTGCAACACCGCCTCCCGGATTTGCCCATCCAACTCATCGTCCTCCTCTCCGACGAAGAACCGGAAACCAGCCAAACCCTAAGCACAGTCAAATTTTCCCAAGTCATGACCACAGGGGCAAACCGCCCCCTCAAACCCACCAACCACAAGCCTCAAACCCTCGCCACCCTCCTCTACACCAGCGGCACCACCGGCAAACCCAAAGGCGTCATGCTGACTCACGGGAACCTGCTGCACCAACTCACCACCTTGGGCACAGTTCTCCAGCCCGAAGCCGGCGAATCTGCCCTCAGCATTCTGCCTAGTTGGCACGCCTACGAACGCAGCGTCGAATACTTCTTGCTTTCCCAAGGATGCACGCAAATTTACACCAATATTCGCTATTTCAAACAAGACTTTAAAACTTACAAACCCCAGTACATGGTCAGCGTTCCGCGCATCTGGGAATCGATTTACGAGGCTGTACAAAAGCAATTTCGGGAACAGCCACCTAACAAACAAAAATTGGTGGATTTCCTGTTATCTGCCAGCCAGCAATACATAGAAGCCCGCCGCATTTGCCAAGGATTAACTCTCAGTTTGAAACCGGCTTCTGCTTCCGAAAAACTAATCGCCCGCACCAAAAGCATTGTGTTGTCGCCCGTGCACGCCCTCGCCGAAAAATTGGTTTACCAAAAAGTCAGGCAAGCTACAGGGGGACGCTTAAAATGGGCGATTAGCGGCGGCGGTTCTTTGGCCGCGCATATAGACAATTTCTTTGAAATAGCGAATATCGGTTTATTAGTGGGATATGGTTTAACGGAAACGTCCCCGGTTTTAACCGTCCGCCGCCCTTGGCACAATCTTAAAGGTTCCGCTGGACAGCCTCTAGCCCATACGGAAATTAAAATAGTAGACCCAGAAACCAGACAGCAACTCTCAAAAGGCCAGCGCGGTTTAGTATTGGCGCGGGGGCCGCAAATTATGCAGGGCTACTATCTTAATCCCCAAGCGACTGCCAAAGCCATAGACCCCGAAGGCTGGTTCGACACCGGCGATTTGGGCTGGCTGACACCGGGAAACGACTTAATCTTGACCGGGCGGGCCAAAGATACGATCGTCCTCAGCAACGGCGAAAACATCGAACCCCAACCCATAGAAGACGCCTGCCTCCGCAGCCCCTACATCGACCAAATTATGCTAGTAGGTCAAGACCAGAGATCCGTCGGCGCCTTAATTGTCCCCAATGCAGAAGCTGTGCAGAAATGGGCAGAAACTCAAAATCCCCCTTTACACGAAATTGACTGGAATAGCAAGACAATTCAAGATTTATTCCGCAAAGAATTGAACCGAGAGGTGCAAAATCGCCCTGGATACCGCGCGGACGATCGCATCGGCCCGTTCCGGTTGATTCAGGAGCCATTTTCGATGGAAAATGGAATGTTGACCCAGACCCTTAAAATTAAGCGCCCGGTTGTGACGGAACACTACCGCGATATGATTGACGGGATGTTTTGAAATATTCGCAGGACTTGGGGAATGGAAAAGAAAAAATTATCCCAACACCCGAGTCCCGAGTCCGAGTCCTCAGTCCTGGGCCATTAGTTCATGTTTACCAACTAATGACTCATGACTAATGCCTAATTCCTAATTGACAAGCAACAACTTTATGGAACCACAATTACTCTTGAAACGGTCGATTAACGTTAAAGTCGTCGTTACTCCCCGCTGGAAAGAAGAAGCTCAACAGCAACTCCAAGCCCAAATCAACCAAATAGACTCTCAGCTACAACAGTTAGAAATGCAAGGGCAGCGGATGATTTCAGAAATCAAACAGCAAAATCTACAGCCCCCAGGCCCGCAAGTACAGCAGCAAATAGAAAACATTCAAGTGCAGGTGAATCAAAGAAAAAGCGAACTGCTAGAACAGAAAAACCAAAACCTGCAACAGCTTCAGCAAGTGCAGGTGCTAGACCTGGAACAAGAAGTGAGTCAAGGTCAAATTGACGGCACATTCACTGTCGGGCTGGGAGAAAACTTGATTCAAAAAATGCAAGTAGAAATTCTCCTCCGAGACGGCATAGTCGAAGAAATTAGAGGTGATATTTAGAAATTGGTAAGTGGTAATTGGCGATCGGTAATTGGCAATTGATTGTGAGTCAACAGTCACACATCAAGAATGCGAGAGACTGGCATAATAATAAGTATTGCCCGTGGCCGATCGCCAATGATCAATTGCCAAATACCGATTACCTATTACCAACACACAAGGACTTTTTACAGATGATTCGCGAAGTTTTCATGCCAGCCCTGAGCTCGACAATGACAGAGGGCAAAATTGTTTCCTGGGTCAAATCCGCCGGAGACAAAGTAGAAAAAGGCGAAACGGTGGTAGTCGTTGAATCCGACAAAGCCGACATGGACGTGGAGTCTTTCTACGAAGGCTATTTAGCAATAATTATCGTACCTGCGGGCGAAGTTGCTCCGGTGGGAGCAGCAATCGCCCTGGTAGCAGAAACGGAAGCCGAAATCGCCACAGCTCAGCAGCAAGGAGCCGGCGCCCCAAGCGCAGCAGCAGCCCCCGCTCCCAGCCCCGCTCCTGCCAGCGCACCTACAACATCAGTAGGTTTGCAGCAAAATGTCAGTCGCCAAAACGGCCGCAGCGTCGTTTCTCCCCGCGCTCGCAAGTTAGCCAAAGAATTTAAAGTAGATTTGAATTCTATCAAAGGCAGCGGGCCCAACGGTCGCATTGTCGCAGAGGATGTGGAAGCAGCAGCCGGCAAAGCCCAACCCGCTCCGGTTCAGCAACCCGTAACAGTCCCCGCAGCACCCGCACCCGCAGCACCCGCAGCACCCGCAGCGCCCGCCCCCGCAGCAGCCAAACCCGCACCCACACCAGTCCCGGCGGTGGCACTTTCTGGTCAAACAGTACCGATGAACGCGCTGCAAAATGCGGTGGTGCGGAATATGGAAGCAAGTTTGAGCGTGCCGTCTTTCCGCGTCGGTTACACAATTACTACTGATAATCTGGACAAACTCTACAAACAAATTAAGTCGAAGGGCGTTACGATGACGGCTATGCTGGCGAAGGCTGTAGCAGTAACATTACAAAAACATCCTCTGCTGAATGCTTCTTATGTGGAGTCGGCGATTCAATACCGTGCTGATATTAATGTGGCGGTAGCTGTGGCGATGGACGGCGGCGGTTTGATTACGCCGGTGCTGCAAAATGCCGATCGCCTCGATATTTATTCGCTCTCGCGCACCTGGAAGGATTTAGTCGATCGCGCTCGCACCAAGCAGTTGAAGCCTGATGAATACAGCACGGGAACTTTTACTCTTTCCAATTTGGGGATGTTTGGAGTAGACAAGTTTGACGCGATTTTGCCGCCGAATCAAGGCTCGATTTTGGCGATCGGTTCTTCGCGGCCGCAAGTAGTGGCTAATGAAGATGGTTTGATGGGAGTGAAGCGCCAAATGCAGGTGAATATTACTTGCGATCACCGGATTATTTACGGTGCTGATGCGGCGTCTTTCTTGCAAGATTTAGCGAAATTGATTGAGACCAATCCTCAGTCTTTGACGCTTTAATTAGTTAACTGTTGACAGTTGACTGTTGACAGTTAACTGTTGACAGTTGACTGTCAATGTTTGGCAATCAACTATTCAAATTATCTCATCTGGAAAGCTTCCAACAGCTAAGATTTTATCACTTTGCTGAAAAAATATCAAACGAAATATGGTTTATTCTTAAAAAGTGGGACGACTTTGCCAAGGATACGATGGGCAAACAAAACAAATAGTGCGATCGGCTGATAGTGTTGGTTTTAATCTTGCAGAGGGACATGGACGCTATAGCTATCAAGAGATAATCAGCGTTTTGTGAAAATTGCTCTTGGGTTCATTAAACGAACCAAGACATTGGTTGAAACTTGACGGAACTCGCAATCTTTTGACTCAAGAACAGAGCGATCGACTGCATCCGTTATTAAATGAACTTTCACCAAAACTTAATGCCTATCTTAACTCATTAAAACAAAAACCCAAAGGTTAACAGTCAACCGTCAGCAGTCAACAGTCAACCGTCAACAGTCAACCGTCAACCACCAACTAATTACTCGATCGCACTGTCAAAACTTGCGGTGGCGTCGCATCCGGCGGATACAAGAAATCCACCTGAACTAAACGGCGTTCCCCCGGCTTCATATTCACATTCACCAAAGGTTCCCCCTGCTGTCCCCTGCGCTGCACAATGTGAATGTAGCGCGTCAAAGTCTTGCCCGTATCATCATTAAACATTACCCGCACCGTACCTCGGAAAAATATCCGATTTTCGGGAGGATCGTAAAACATCAATCCCCCCAATTCTGTATTTGCTTTAATCGGTGTTTGCAATTTAATGCTAACAGATTGGGATTCACGAGATTGGTTGTAAAGCGGAAAAGTTAAGTTGTATTGAATCCCGTAATTACCGTGAGCAAAATAAGCAGTATCGGGATAGCGAGCTAACATTTTAGCGCTTTGAACTTGACCAGTTCCAAAAGTACCCGTATCAGTAGTGCTCAAAGCATAAGAAAATGACTCGCCGCGCTTGGGAATAGTTAAATAATCCGTTCTCGAATTGTCCGTAATTTTAGCTTGCCACTGGGAACCTTCAGCTACTCCTGCCACGCGGCCATAAATTTTTTGCACCGGATTTTCGCCTCTCGGAGTTGGTGCTAAATCTCTCGGCCCCGCTAAACCTTTGGTATTTAAAATATTTTCCCACTGTTCTAATGTGGGATATTGCTCGACTCCTCCTTGACTTTGAGGAGCAAACATTGCTAATGATGCTACATAAACCGAATTGCTGCTCGACATTCGCATCAAGGTCGATCGACCGTTGGAAGAAGGGGTGACATTCCCCACAGGTATCGGCAAATTCATCAGCATTCGGCTCTCATTCGCCGGAATCTCGATCGCAGCCGGCAAAATGGCTTGTCTGTATCCCCGCAGCACATCGCTCGTGATGCGGCTTCCAGGCCCCGCAAACACAGTGCCAAATCTATTTTCTAAATACGACGGCAAATCGACAAACAAGGCATCCGGCCGAGTTAAATAAGTCGCTCCTTGCAAGACATTTAAAGTAACAGGTTCGGAGTTGGGATTGTGGACAATTATTCCTTGAAATAAGGTGCGAGTTTCGGCGCGATTTTTAGCTTTGGCGATGTGGTGGGCAAAGATGTCAAATCGGCCTTTGAAGGGAAAGTTTAAGTGTGCAGAAGGTACTTGTTTTCCTTCGGGCCCAAATGTGGATAGCAAAATGCCTTCGGTTTGCACAACTTCCGGGCTGTTGCTGTTGAAAACGGGAATGCTGTCGAGTTGCCCGGGTAAAACGCGCACTTGCTGGGGCACCGTCAGGGTTTTCAGCAGGCTGCTGCTTGGCTGTGGCGGCAAATCCAGTTCGTTTTGGGGTACGGGGACTTCTGGGTCGATGATCAGTTGTTGTTGGGCGGGAGGTGCGGGGATTGTTTGAGCTAGGGGGAAAATTGGCAAAAACATTGCTGAGAGCGCGTTTAACTGAACTTGCAGAGATTGCCACATAGCAACCGACACAAAACTTTACCACAAGTTGGTTGATATTTTCTGGGGATTTGGGGATTTTAGGTCAATTTTGGCGGAAATTCGGGCGATCGCCCACTTTAGGACTTTGGAGAACTCGCGTCCAAGGAAGGCAATGGAGCGAGCCTCTTCGTCTCGATCGACTACACCCCCACTATACAAGTCCGGTGCAACCGGACTTGATAGTACCAATTACCAATTACCAATTCCCAATTCCCAATTCCCAACTTGCGTTATTTCTGTTTTAGGACTACCAACGTAATGTCGTCAAAAACTTTCTGCTTGTCAATATGTTGCCGCACATCATCAATTACTGCTTGTCGAATTTCTTCAACCGTTTTGTGGCGATTTTCTTTCACCGCTTTGCACAATCTTTCTATGCCGTAATACACTCGATTTATATTTACAGATTCCGTAATTCCATCTGTGTAAAGCACTACTACATCCCCTGGATTAAGATGCACTTGAATTTGGGAAACAAAAGCCGAAATATCTTCCTCTAATCCCAGGGGAAAACCGAGTTCCAGTGTATCGATCAGTTCGATGTTACCATCAGTACGGACTACGATAACTTCTTCATGTTGACCGCTGAGGCTGAAATTACTATCTTGATAATCTAACAAAGCCAAGGTCATGTTTTTAGAGGAGTCGATGCGCTCGATATTGGCATAAAGAGTGCGGTTTAACACATCAAGAAACTTCACCGGATCGGTTTCGTTCATTTGTTGGAGAGTGCGGACTGCGGTTTGCGCCATAATCATTAATACGCCACTTTCTAAACCATGTCCCGTAACATCGCCGATGCTAATTTTTACCGTATCATTTTGGGTTAGCACGTCGTAGTAGTCGCCACCAACTTCATCGGCAGGTTGCATATATCCAGCTATTTCTAATCCTTTAATTTTATCAAGTTCTGATTGTTTGGGTAAGATCATTTGTTGCAGTCGTTTGGTGACTTCCAACTCAGCACTGAGGCGGATGTTTTCGGCTTTAAGTTTGTTGTTGAGGGCGCTAATTTCCTGGTTTGCTTGGGCGAGTTGGGCAGTGCGCTCTTCTACTTTTTGTTCCTGCGTGTGGTAAAGGAAGGCATTTTCTAGCGAGATTGCTGCTTGAGAAGAGATCAGTTTTAAAACTTCCAGCCGCGTCGGAGTGAAAGCGCTAGTTGCCAAATTATTTTCAAAGTAAAGTAAACCCATCATTTTGCCTTGATTGATGATGGGAATACATAAGACTGACTTGGGTTGATGCGTCCTGATATAAGGGTCTGTTCTAAAAGATCCTTCAGCCTTAGCATTATTTAAAACGACAGTTTTGAGAGTCTTTTCCACATAATAAATAACGCTTAAGGGAACAACTTGCTCTAGTTCAATCTGGGGAGATAACAACACATTAATATCGCTGTCCTCAACTTCCCCAGCGGCTGCGATCGCAAAACCTTCTGACTGATTCAAAATCAGAAATCCTTTTTGAGCGCCAGCATTATTGAGCGCAATTTTCATAAATTGTAAAATCAGTTCGCTTAAAACAATTTGCCCAGAGATGATTTTGGAAAATTTAAGCACAGAAAGTAGCTCTAATCCTTCCAAGCTACCTCCTATTGTTAATGTCGTGGTATTAAAATCAAGACCGAGATTTTTTTGAGCTGTTATTCTCCCAAATATTTTTGGATACCTTGACTCTAAATCTTGGGCTTTTGCCGTAGCTCCCCAGCGAATATAAGCGTAGTAGGATTCGTTCAGATAGAACCGACTCATATGTTCGCGATCGCAAGCAAAATGAAATTCTCCAGCCAGTTCTTTAGCAATAGCTTCATCTTCCAGGCGTTCGTACTCTATCGCTCCCGATATCGCTCTTTCGTACAAGTTAATTGCTTGCTCATTTTGCCCCAAAATCCGCGCTTTTTCTGCCTCGATCAGGTCGTACTTGTGCTGATAGTTCATCGGCGCGTCTTGCGCCCAGCATTTCATTTTTTCCTGATGAGATTCTACCAATTCCAGATATTGCTGTTGCTCCCTCGGCGCAGCGCTGTTGTAATTAGCGAGCAGGATCAGCGAATAATAGAAGTAGTGAGCGGGAAACGTCATCATGCCGCTATCGCCTCTGAGGTGTTCGTGAGCTGCCAAAATGCAGGCAAGAGCCTGGGAATAATCTTTAAATAAATAACAGAGAAAGGCTTTGGCCTGGTAAACTAATAACAGCGTTGTTGCATTTTTGGTTTCCTGCAAATAGACCAGCATCGCTGCTTCATCAAAACTTTTGCCTTGCAGCAGCATTTTATCTGATGATAATCCTTGCAAATTTAAGGTCAGTTGATGCCATACCTTAATGAAATTGAGCGGAAATTCCTGTTTGATTTTATTTAAAAATTTGATATATTCGCTAATTTTTACATCGACCATTTCTAAGCGTTCGCCGCTCAAGAATAGGTTGGTACAATAGTGGAGTACGCAATAGCCTGCATATTGGTAATCTCCCGTTTCCAAACCGGCTTGAATCGCCTCTTCTAACGGTGCAATACTTTCCTTAGCCTGCTCTTTCCAATGGGATATCAAACCGTAAAATGGCGCATAAACTCGACATTTGAGTTTGTTGTCAGGAAAAATATCTAGGAGTTTAATCGCCAACTGCCCGCAGTAATATCCCGCGTCCAAGTCTGCCATCGGCCCGCACAAAATTATGCCGTAATTTGCGTAAGCGATCGCTGCCAGAGCTGAATGACCCCGTTCCACACAAAGATTGACCTTCGTTAAAACGATCTGAACAAAGGTTGAAGGCGCTGAGATCGAAGCAGCTGCCGTTGCCGTTATCAAGATTCGCAGAGCTGCTAGCAAATAGGGATCGGTCATTTCGGGAAGGTTTTCTAACTCTTCTAATCTCGACATCTGCACGGAACTGCTGCCCTCGCTGGGCAGAGGAGCTAGGGAAACTCCGAGCATCTCTACTGCTTGCAGTCCGGTTTCAAGGGCTTTGGATAGCTGGTTTTGAGCGATATAAAATTCAACTTTTAGCTCGTAAACTTTCACCTTTTCGAGCAGGGTTGTTGCCTGTTGCAGCGCTATTTCTGCCAGTGCAGCAGCTCTCTCGAAGTTGGTACACAAGTATTCTGCTTCTACAGCTTCTATATAGAGGTTGAGCGTGAGTTCGTAATTGCTTGGCCAGCTAGAAGCTGCCAGGAGTTCCATGCCCGCATTAAAATAATTGGCAGCCGCTTCGGAGGCTGTTGCTGCTTTAGCTTTCCGACCTGCGGCGAGATTCAGGGCAGCGAGTTGGTTTTTTTCTGACTGCTCGGTGATGAACTCGCTGCCGATATTCAGTTGATTGACGATCGCAAAAATGTTTTCTTCTTGCTGAGATGGGGTCGTATTTTTCAGCAGCAGTTGACCAATTTTGAGGTGAGTTAATTTTTTTTGGTCTTCGGCAATGAGAGAATAAGCTGCTTGCTGTACGCGATCGTGCAAAAACTTGTAAGGAATTTGCACAGATGCAGTTTGACGGCTGGCGATATCGTCAAGGTGCAAATTCTCTGCCAGTTCGCGGTCAAAAAAGAGCGGAATTTTGTAGGCGTCGTTCAAGGGGAGAATCAAACCTGCCTCTAGGGCAGACCACAGTTGATTTGCCGTTTCTACAGGTGATTCTTCATTGACGATCGCCAAAACATCTAAATAAAATCTGCTGCCGATACAAGCTGCTAACTGCAAAATTTTTTGACTTGCTTCCGGCAGCCTTTGAATCTGCTTTACCATTAACTCGACAACGTTATAATCCGCAATTCCTATCGCTTGAATTTCATCTATTTCCCACTCCCATTGGCCACTATTAAAATTGTAAGCTAACAGCTTTTCTTCATAAAGATATTTTAGCAGTTGATTTAAAAAGAAAGGATTGCCTTGAGTTTTGTTAAATAGCAGAGCGGATAGGCTTTGGGATTTTTGGCTTTCCTTGAGAGTGTCGGCAACTATTTGATTGACATCAGTAATACTCAAAGGTGCGAGGGTAATTGTTGTTAAATTAGCTGAATTTTCTTGAATATTTTTCAAAGTTTGCATCAAAGGATGCGTCGGACTGACTTCATTATCTCGATAAGCACCAATCATCAGTAGATATTGGCTGTCGGGGTTAGTCACCAGCAGTTGAATTAACTTGAGCGACGATAAATCAGCCCACTGCAAATCATCTAGAAAAATAACCAGCGGGTGTTCTGGTTGAGTAAAAACTTGAATAAAGCTGGCAAACACCCGATTAAATCGATTTTGAGCTTCAGTTGCTCCCACTTCTGGCACGGGCGGCTGTTCGCCAACGATCAGTTCAACTTCGGGAATAACTTCTGTAATAATTCGGCCTTGCTGGCCTAACGCGTTTAAGAGTTTTTGTTTCCAATTCTCTATCTGTTGCGGACTCTCAGTTAATAGCTGGCGCATCAGTTCCGATAAAGCTTCTATCAGAGAAGCGTAAGGAATGTTGCGCTTAAATTGGTCAAATTTACCCGCAATGAAATAGCCATGCTGCCGGACAATCGGTTTGTGAACTTCATTAACTACAGCAGTTTTCCCAATGCCTGAATAGCCAGCTACTAGCATCATTTCCGCTGTCCCATTACTGATGCGGTCGAAGGCGGCTAGGAGTGTCTGAACTTGTTCAAATCGACCGTAGAGTTTCTGCGGAATTTGCAATTGACTTGATAAATCTTCTTGACCAATTTGAAAGTTGTCAATTTTCCCTGTAGTTTCTAATTGAGTTAAACACTGTTCTAGATCGAACTTCAAACCTTCAGCACTTTGATAGCGTTCTTCAGCAGTTTTAGCCATCAATTTCATCACAATTTCAGAAATTGCTTGAGGAATCTGGCTGTTAATTTTTGCTGGTGGTACGGGTTGAATGGCAATGTGGGAGTAAACTAATTCGAGGGCGTCAGTGGTCGGAAAGGGCAGTTTCCCTGTTAGCATTTCATAAAACGTGACGCCTAAAGAGTAGAAATCCGTTCGGTAGTCGATTGCTCGATTCATCCGACCTGTTTGTTCTGGGGATAGGTAGGCAAGAGTTCCTTCTAATAAGTTGGGGTGGCTGAGGGATTGATTTTCTTTAGACAGGCGGGTGGCAATCCCAAAATCGGTAATTTTTACTTGATTTGTGGCCAAATTGACGATGATGTTTTGGGGTTTGATATCTTTGTGAATAATGCAACGATCGTGCAACTGAGCGAGGGTAGATGCTACCTGAATCGCGATCGCTAGAAAATCTCGTATTTGTGGTTGCTTAAATTGTTCGCTATCTGAGAGAGCAATTCCGCCAAAATCTTCCAAAATTAGGATAAATTTGCGGTTTCCCAATTCTTGTAATTCTAAAGGTTTAACTATACCCTCTATATTAAGGTTTTTGGAAATTTCATATTCCTGTCTTAAACGGGTGATTTCTTCTAGATTAGGATACTCGTTTTTGAGGATTTTCAAGATCGCTGGCTGTCCGTCTGACTCTTTGATCCCTCGATAAATAACAGTATTAAGCCCTTGGTAAATTTGTGAAGTAATTTTATATCCGCGAATTGCTAACATAGGTGTCTTAATCTTGAAGTGATATCAGTGCCATCATATATAAAATACAATATAGCGATCGCGCCAACTGCTAGTCAGTTGAAACAGCGATCACTTTTGAGTTAGCAATCTGACTTGCGGAGCTAACTAACGCTACAGTCACCGCTGTCTTTTGGTTCTCGCTTCGGATATACCCACTCGTTAAAGAACTCCTGAATTTCTTGAGGTTGCTGTTTGACTAAATATTCGTAATCTTGTTTCACCGGAATATTATAACTAGCCGTCCGTTTGCCAATCTTGGACAACCAAGTCGTGTGTACGGAAATCCCAAAATTAAGTTGTGGATGCCAGAGTTTGCATAGGGGGCCGCTCTTCAAATCCGCAGCGTCGAAAATCCAGATTTCATTGCCGTTGTCAGGTTGCTCATCTGTACCATTATAAACTACACATACAATATAGCCGCCTGTTCCGCCCGCGCGGGGGACAAATTGCGGCGAGTTGCCGAAATAACCTGTGTCAAATTCGTATGCGTCTTGAATCTGCAACCGATTTTCATTTGCTTCAAGGGTATCCAGATCTGCTATGTGCAGTCGTAACAAGTTAGATTTGATGCCTTTTTTGGTCAACTGGCGCACTTCATCGGCTGGTATTGCCCGATATTTATAGTTTTGATACATTTGGAATCCTTCTTCAGTGAAAATATCTTCCCAGCATCCAAAAAAGCTCCAGTAGATATTTTCAAAGTGTCCAGAAGGCGGATTTTCACGGTAAGCATAAAGTGCTGGTCCCCAAGTGTATTTGCAATATTCTTTACCGTTGGTCTGAGTATCCTGGCAATATTTGTTAGGCTGGTTGTCTGCATAAACTCCTGTCAAATCGCTTCTGGCAACTTTGATTTGTTTGGCATCCTTAGCATCGAGTACGTAGCATCCCATGCGACTAATATCTAATGGCCCTACTGTCATCCCAAACATATGGGGTAAGCCTCCATTGTTGTCTGAGTTGCTGAAATCGATCTCGCGAATCCATTCAGCTACATCCCAAGCGCATACGTGCGCTAAGTGCAGCGTGATTTGATCGTTCGGATTTTTATAGTCTGTGAGAAAGTGCGTGGTTTCGCGGGGAATGACAACCTGTCGCGCTACCACTTTCTTGACATCTGATTTCAGGTCAGTGCGGCGGACAATGTAGATCGTACTGTCGGGTAATTGCGGGCGATCGATTAAGTTGCTCAGCCATTTTTCTATTTCTTCATATTTTGGCTCGTTTGGCGCCGGAAGTATTTCTTCTAGTAAGAATTTAAAGGCAGTGTCCATCAGCACCACGTAGTCTTCAGTCAATCCTATCTGGTGCATACTCTGTTTAATTGCGATCGGGCAACCATTGGGGTGCGTTACCTGCCATTTATTAATCTTTTCTTTGCCATCCCAGGAAATCACATAGACAAAGTTGGCAAATATATTAAAACTTTGCAGCAGACTCCATAATAAATGAATTGTTTGTTTAAAGGCTGCTGCTAATTTTTGGAAAAAGTTTTTTTGGTCGGGAGCTTTCTGAAATCCTCGCGGGGAGGGATTTCTGATGCTGTCAATCAAACCGAATGCCCAATAGAGGACTGGACGCAATTGAGCAATAAAAGTGGAGAGCGATCGCCCGCTGTTGACAGTAAACATTTCCCCTGTGTTCTCGTCAAAACAAGGATGGGCTGAAGTCTGAACTAATTTAAACGGAAAAGGCGGTTGTAAGGGAAGCTTAGCTAATAGCGGATTAAAGGCTCTCCAATCTCGATCCCAACCCACCGGAGTGACTGCTTCCAGCGTTTTTGTATCAATTTCGTAGGGACGCCCTATATCCCAAGTTATCAGCAGTCTTTCGTTGTCTTCCTGAGAAAATTTCATGGGTAGAAATCCGGTGTTTAGCTGATTGCGAATCCCTAACTCGTCAGACATTCGCATGATGCCGCGATTTTTAAATCTCAGGTTAGGCTGGCATTTATTTGTGGCTGCGTCGGCATAGTAACAGGGGGTTTTAGCAATTCTAGTTGTGAGAAATACTCCTTCCTCAAGATTGTCAAAATCAAAGCGATAAACCATCCCGTCGCCGTTGTAAAATGGTGTGAAACCATCACTGGAAGGAAATACAATATCTTTGTTATCATCGCGAGATTTGGAGTCAACAGAGCCTGTGGCTGAAATAATAAATACGTGGCCTTGCAATCCTGACGGAAGTTGTTTTCCGTCCTTAACTAGCAGTTTTAGCGGGCAATACTTGGCCTCTGGGTTATCTTCTCTTAGCCCAAACTCTACTCGACTAACTGACAATACTGATCGCGGGAAACTACTATTTTTTTCAAGCTTATCGTCTTTTTCTACAGATTTGTTCATAGTTTTTATAGGGGTTAAATTAGAGATGAATGACACCTGCACTAATTGCTCTTAACTTAAGTTGCTAGTTATCTCAAACAGGCTGCTAATGGCTAATTCGAGTAAGAAACTTGATTAGCAAGCTGGCAATTAGCAACACCGCAGTTTATAACTAGAAACTTGCGTTATTAGTCACCGTAAGCGATTCAGCGAAAATCAACTCGACTTAAATAGTGAATTATAATTAGATCATATATTTTCTTCTCCCGTGTGGCTCTCTCGTACTTATGGTGATAACGTAAGCTAATAATTTAGCACGATCGAGGGTTTCAACGTTCAGTCTCAGATAGTTAGTATCATCTGCTACTTTTAACACCAAGCATCGGGGAGAGCCGAGGAAAAAATGATGTGATTAGATGTTTGCATCGACACTGATGTCATGAATGCTGCACTGGGGCAAGCGTAACAAGTCGCTTTAGCTGTCATATCAAAATGCGGCTGACCTAAAATGTGGCGCGCCACATTTCTGCGGCAACTGTTCAATTAATGCCATCATATAAATGTGTGGCAATGCTCATACTGACGATCGCCACCAACCAACAACCAATTTGGGCTAGAGCTACCAGAAGGTTGCCAGCCTCTGCGCTCTCAAATCGGTTCTATAAAACCGACACATAATGACGATAATTTTAACCAACGACGACGGCATCGACGCTCCAGGGATTCAGGCACTTTTGCAGGCTGTAGAAGGCAAGGCAATTATGGTGGCTCCGCAGGGGCAATTGTCGGGCTGCGGGCATCAAGTGACGGCTCACAGTCCGATTCATGTCGATCGGCGATCGGAATTTGAGTATGCTGTAGGGGGAACACCGGCCGATTGCGTGCGTATTGCTCTTCATCACGTTTGTGCAAAGCCGGATTTGGTGCTTTCGGGTATTAACGCGGGTGGCAATTTGGGGGTTGACGTGTATATTTCGGGTACGGTTGCGGCTGTGCGCGAAGCAGCTATGCACGGTATTCCGGGAATCGCAATTTCCCACCGGATTAAAAGGCCGCTTGAAATAGACTGGGATGTCGCTACTCGCTGGACATCGCGGGTGTTGGCGGATTTGCTCAACCGGGAACCAAAGTCTGGGTGTTTCTGGAATGTGAATTTGCCACATTTAGCGCCGGGAAGTGCGGAACCGGAAATTGTGTTTTGCCAGCCTTCGACGCAGCCGCTGCCAGTGGTTTACCGGATGGAGGGAGAATACTTTTATTATGCGGGAGAATATGGATCGCGCGCTCGGGCGGCGGGGACTGATGTTGACGTGTGTTTTGAGGGTAATATTGCAGTTACTGAGATATCGCTGTGATAGATTTGGGCGATCGAACTATATTTTTTTTCAACAAAGCGGAAGTAGGTAGGTTAACTTTGGTATCACTTACCCTCAATATCCCAAAATAGGATAAAATATTTGTACTTAATTTTTACAGTCACGTAAGTCAACAAATGAGTCCTAACGCAGAAGCGAATTCTCCCAGCATCTTAAAACGCAAAGCGAGCAGCACTGTTGGTCGTGGCAAAGTAGCTAATCTCAATACCAATTTTAATTTTTCTGCATGGAGTGACGAATACGTTACTTTATATCTCGGCGATAGTCTCCAGCACTACGACAATTGGGAGCAACCTACTGTCATCGTTTCAGATGGAGCTTACGGTATTCTTGGGTTTGAAGGAGACACCTCAGATCACATTGATTTACCTAATTGGTATAAACCTCATATCGAGGCATCGTCAAAAGCAGCCATACCGTGTACAACACTCTGGTTTTGGAATTCAGAGATTGGTTGGGCTATTGTGCATCCACTTCTAGAAAAATATGGTTGGCGCTATGTCAATTCCAATATTTGGAACAAGGGAAAAGGTCATATCGCAGGGAATGTTAACACACAGAAAATTCGCAGGTTCCCCGTCGTTACAGAAGTCTGCGTTCAATACGTTAGAGAAGTAACAGTTAATGAACTTACCTTAAAGGCGTGGTTACTGCGAGAGTGGAAACGCTCGGGGTTGCCGTTACGACGGGCCAACCATGCTTGCGGGGTGGTGGATGCAGCAACCAGGAAATACTTCGATCAAGGGCATTTGTGGTATTTCCCTCCGACCGAGATGTTTGAAAGGCTAGTGGACTATGCAAATGAGTATGGTAGTCCTCAAGGAAAACCATACTTTTCGCTGAATGGCAATCAGTCTTTAACGGGACAAGAATGGAGCAATATGCGATCGAAGTTTAGATGCCCTCACGGTTTTACAAACGTTTGGGAGCGTCAAGCTTTACGGGGTGATGAGAGAGTTAAAACTATTTCTGGAAAAGCATTACATCTCAACCAAAAACCTCTTGATCTGATGGATCTTATTGTTGAGGCATCGAGCGATGAAAACGATGTTATATGGGAACCTTTTGGCGGACTTTTCAGTGCAGCGTTGTCAGCACGTCAACTCAAAAGAAAAGCCTTTTCTTGCGAGATAGATCCCGACTATTTCTACTATGGTGTACAGAGATTTAATCAATAATTTCATCAATACTCTCTTCTCTAATCTGTAGATAATCTTGTAGGGATTTGTTGATGCTGTCTTCTAGGCGACTTGATAAAAGCTTATTCCACCGACCAACGGTCCTACCGGAAACTTCAGTATTGTAGACACGTCGCTTAAATTCCTCAATGCCTGGAGGTACAATTCTGTCCATCTTTGCAAAATTTGTATCTAGTCTATATTCATAGCGTATCCGTAGCTCCCGCAGAAGGCGCTGATACTCTCTAGTTGGTTTGTAGACTTTTCCTTGAGTACCCCATGAATCAACTATTTTCTTAGCTTCTAAAAACTCCTCAGCAGAGCCTTGGAATTTATATCCACTGGTGTTTGTTTGTTGCAAATTTGCTGTTCTTTGAGTTGTATCTTCCGGCTCTAAAACAAGATAATCCGGCGGATTGTGATAGTGGGTATCTCTCGCTACAGCTACCGATAAACCAGAGACAACGCACACATCAAGAATGCCAGGCTTGCCATAGATGATTTTATCGGGTAGCCATGCCAGGATAGCAACGTAGGTCTGATCGAACCTAAAGTGATTTTGACTATCTTTGAAACGTGCGGTTATCTCTGTTGCTAGTGGGAACCACGCTTTAAGTTCTAATCCTGGCGTTGGTTGAACTATGCCGAGGAAAATAGTATCTGGAAAGCCAGGATCTTGCCTATGCCACTTTCCAAATTCAGCGAACTCATTTTGTTGATTCAAGAATTCAACGGTGTTAAATTCGATTAAATTTCCGACTAAGGGCGAAAGCTTTGAGATAACTTTAGACAGGTTCACCGCTGCATCTACGGTAACAGGTTTAGATACATCTAAAACGTCGAAAGTGTTACCCGATAAGCGATCTAGATATTGGGAGGCAAGTCTGATTACATCTTGGGTATTCATATCTCGCTCTCACAAGATGCTTCAGATATTTTTTGTGAAATTTTCCTAATAATATCGCAAGGATCTACACCAATTACATGAGCAACTAACAGAAACTCAATTACATCTAACCGTCGTTCACCGTTTTCATATTTTGCTACGAAAGACTGGGGCTTTTTAAGAGATTTAGCAACAGACTCCTGAGTTAGTTGCGCTTCTTTACGAGCCGCAATCATACAGCAACGGAAGGTTTCATATTCATCACTAAAAACAGACTTCATTATTCTTTGGGTTTAGCACTGCATATTCCCTAGATATAATAAACCTTTTTTGGGATAATCCCACAATAGGATATTGAAATCTGTTAAAAATCGATAGTAATGACAATTGAACAAAATTAATCACAGTTCAGAGAGCGGCAGCTATCTCTACTTGCGGCCCTCGCTGCTACCATAATTTTTTTTGTCATCCTTCGGCTTAGCAACACCATCAGGTTGTTTCTTTGGCTTTTTGACTTCTTTGTTGCTTTTTCTTTCTTTTGACATAATCCTTCCTCAATTGTGACTCAGCATAACATAGATTGACACATTTGCCTAACTGTCCGTAGAGGGGGTGATCCTATACAGATACTACTCGCTGTTAGTTTTGTACCATCTGCAGTATATTATCTGCTAGGTTTTGAACGAATACCCTCTACCGTTAGGCATATCGATAAATTCCTCAGAAGTACCAGGTCTGAAATTACTTTTAACCCTGATCGACTCAAGGAAATATTGAAAAGCACGATCGTATAACTGCTGCGAGACAACCGAGAAAAATTCTCGCTGATTAAGCTGTTGTTCCACCTCTAATTTTTATGAAAAATGACCGTAGATAAAATATGGAGCTATGACCGTGCCAGCCTTAGCGACACCTGACGCAAACACAACTAACAAATTTGCAGTCTCCGTTTAAAAAAGCTGTTAGCCACAGTGGACAACAAGAATATTGATTTTAACTATTGATTAACACTTCGGACAGTGTTTGATGGCTTACCTACTGAGAATAACGGTTTCACGGATCTCAGTACGATCGCAACGCTTGCCGAAGCACACTAGAGGCCCACGATAAATCAAGGGTTTCAGACTACGACCTCAAAAAGGTCGGGGCTCGGGAAAAAGCACAAAGTATAGTAATCCTCGCATCATTTGTGAATTTCTTACTTCCGAGCGAGCGGGTTCGGGGAGGGTTGGGGTGGGGTAAAAATTTACGACTCCTGCAAGGATTGCTATATATGTATAAATATAAAGTTAATTGTCAGCTTTCTTGAAAGTGCGAGCGCCTCCACTCCCTTTGAGATAAAATATCTATAAAGAGTGTTTATTTCTAGATAAATTTCTGCTATTAGGAATCTGACCGCTATGGAAGTAACCGAGCTGCTCAAAGAGTACGAAAATGGAAACAGAGACTTTGCTGGCGCAAACCTCAGCGGAGCAAACCTCAGCGGAGCTATGTTGGTCGGGGTAAATTTTTCGAGGGCTAACCTATCGGGAGCTAACCTGAGTCGGGCGCATCTCACTAAAGCAGAACTCAACGACGCAAACCTTTACCGGGCAAATCTGAGTTTTGCAAAAATGGGTCAAGCCAGACTAGCGGACGCAGATCTCACGAAAGCCAATCTCAGCGGAGCTTTCCTCGTCAAAGCAAAACTGCCTAGGGCAAAGTTGAGTGGCGCCCAACTCATAGGTAGCAACCTGGCGATGGCCATCCTCTGGAACGCCAATTTGTGTACAGCCGACCTGCAATTCATCAACCTGCGGGGCGCAAACCTCACGGGAGCAAACCTCAACTGGGCAAACTGCGGAGGGGCAAAACTCAGCGGTGCAAAGCTTTTTGGCGCTCAACTAACAGGCATCTATCTCAGCAAAGCTTACATCAATGGCATCGACCTCAGCAGGACGGATCTCAATGGGGTCAACCTGAGCGGAGCCAAACTGAACGGGGTAAACTTGGAAGGCTCGAACTTGTTAGCTGCCAATCTCAGCGGGGCTCAGTTGCGGGGCGTCAAGTTGATGGGAGCAGATTTAACCAGGGCAAATCTGGTGGGAGTTTCTTTGGTGCAGGCAAACCTTGATTGGGCTAGGCTGTGCTATGCAGACTTGAGCGAAGCCGACTTGAGCGGGGCAACATTCACGGGAACCAACTTTGAGGGTACTCAGTTAGCCGGCTCAACAATGCCCCCATCTTTGAGCAATGATGTCTACTTAACTGCAGCACGTGGTGTCGCAGCTTAGGCAACGAACGCCAAAAATTAATTTCGCATCCGAGTGGACGACTCTCGCATTGGTTTAACTGTTTGATGCAGACATCATTACTTTTGTGAGAGTGTTGCACCGGCAAGAAATTTACTGATATTTGCGAGAGTTTGTAGCATGACCATTAAGCTCACCCAATTAATTTCGCGACTCGCAAAGCAGAGGTAATGGCTCCTTCGTGCAAACCATCACCCAAATAAGCTCCTGCATGATAAGTGTTGTTTTCGCCATTAGTCTCGATAACTTCATTTCGATAGCGAAAAGACTCGACATTATATAGCGGCGTGTGATGTTTCTGAATGTGAATAATGTCTTTTTTGGCGATCGACTCCTCCAGTTGAAAAGCTAAACTGTACTCTCGTGGGGATGAGATGCCGCAAAGCTGATTCAAGCTAGCATTATATCCCCATCCCTTGTCAGTCTCGAAAAAATCAAATTCTGATAACTTGCGGATACCGTAGCGATCGTACATTGATGTATCCGAATGCAGCACAGTCGTTGCATAATTGGCTTTCCACGCCGAAAACCGCTTCGTTTCCGCATCCGTCGGATCAGACAACAGCCTCATCACTTGGTCTGGTGGCATCGCAAAAACCACCTTATCAAATTCCTGACTCTCCCCATTAGAAAGCACAATTTTTACAGCATCAGCACTTCTGAAAGTCTGGGCAATCTCCACATTCAGCCGTATATCGCCCTTAAACCGCTCCAGAATCTTTTCAATGTAAGAATACACCCCGCCTTTAATCCTCACCCAGTTGACCAAGGCATAGTCGCGCAGAACAGGAAGCGCCAATTCTGCCGGAAAATTGTCGAGCAATTCAAACGGTATCGAGTAGCTGTACATCGTCAGCAACTTCAGCCAATAATTGCGGACGCACGAGCTTTTCAAAGACTCAGAAAGCGGCACATCGTAGAAATCGTGCTGTTTAGCAAACCGCATTTTTAAAATAAATGCAGCCGAACGAGCGTAGAGACTATCCAGCCGCAAATACTCGATCAGGCGTTGGATTCCGGTAAAATTTTTCCGGATAGAGACCTTAGACAAAAAGTGATCGCCATCTTTAAGAAACAGCGCGGAACCAATCTGCACGGGTTCTAATTCAACGCCTAGCTCCTGCATAAAAGCCGCGAAATTGTAAAACACAGTGGGAAATTCCAGCACCCCATTTTCTAATATTTCATTGCACTCCGATTGATTGGGCGCAACATTTTTGTTGAGCGTCCGAATGTGTCCGCCTAAAATCGGCTGCTTTTCCAACACAGTGACGTGATGCCCCTGTTTATCGAGCCAGTAGGCTGCTGCCATACCGCTCGCTCCGCCCCCAACAATTGCAATTCTCATAGTTCACTCCTAGATTGATAGAAGGAAGAAGGAAGAAGGAAGAAAGAAGAAGGAAGAAGGAAGTTCGGCAACGGATTGTGTAACGGATGTAACGGATGTAACGGATGTAACGGATGTCAGTCCGATGGAAGTCGGAAGAAGGAAGAAGGAAGAAATTTTCGTTTCCCGCTTATACCTGGAAACGCATTTCAGTCTTGCTGTGCCTCGTCATTTTTAAGATGAGGTAGAGCCTCCAGAAATTCATTCCTTGGCACAGCCAAGGAACGAGATAATGAGAGCAGAAACGAGAGATTTTTTAGATGAGGCAGAGCAAGAGTGAAATTCATTCCTTGGCTTTGCCAAGGAACGAGAGAAACAGGAAAATAACCTATTGCCAATTTTCCTTAGCCTAGAATCGCATCGCCGGATAAACGTTGGTAAAGCAGCGCCCCCGTCCAAAATGTCGGTGCAAAGCCTGGATAGCCCGAGGAGGCGTTGCAGAAATAGAAATTGTTGAGGGATGTTTCATGATTTAGTCGATCGACCCCCATGTTGCGCGGCGTCAGGCTGGAACCGTAGGAATTACCGTTAGGACACCAACAGAAGCGCTCGTTAGTCGTCGGACTTCCGGTAACATGAAAGACCATGTGTTTGCGGAAATTCGGAACATAGTGTTTTTCAACTACATCTAAAATCGAGTCCAGAATCTCTTGTTTCTTCTGTCTGTAAGCTTTGCGATCGCTATCCCAAAGTTGTTTAAAATAGCTGTAATTAGCAACAGTCAGAAATTCGACAATTTGACAATCTTCTGGACAATCCCCCCGCGCTTCCGTCAGTAAAGTTGGCGTTGTAATGGCAAAGCTCGGACGAGAAAAATCATTTTGGTCATACATTTGAGCAAAAGCTTCATTTAGATCCAAGTGTTCCGTATGAAACGTATTCCACTTGCCAAATCCATAGTCTCGGAGATCGATATCTTTGACAACGCAGTACACCATGTAGTTAGATGCAGAATACTCATAGTTGAGTTTCCGCCGCACTTTTTTAGAGAACAGTTCCTCTCCAATCATCTTGGCCCCTCTTTTCGGGTCAAGGTTGCAAATCACCGTGTCGCCCGTGAATTCATGGGTTTGATGCGTGGTCAAATCCATCGCTTCAACTCCTGTTACTGTTCTGTTTGTCACCCTAAAATTCGTGACTTCATGGTTTAGCCGAACTTTCCCGCCGTTGGATTCAATGACATTAACTAAAGAATTGATGACATCTTCAAAATGCTGGGTCGGGTAAAATGCACCTTCTTGATAGCCTCTAAACAAGGCAATCCAAGCATAGAAAGAAAGCTGATTTGGAGGCAGCAAAAAGTCCGGCCATTGCAGGGCTAATAGGGTTTGCGCGGCTTGCGGGAGTTGGAACTTGTCGAAAACGTCCTGAAGTGTACTGTTGAGGTGTTGGACGGCACAGAATACGTCACCGAAATTTTTGAGCAATTCAATTGGTTTGACGGGAGGAGCGAGTTTTCTGAGTCCTTCGCCGGTTTTCTCGACTTCGTTGACGAATTGGCGAATTCTCTCGCCCGCTTCGGGAAACAGCGCCGACAATCTGCGGATCAGTTCCTCTGGTTCCGAGGGAATATCCAGCGCATACCCAGGCATTCTCATGTGGTCGTAGCCATTCGGATCGTACCGTTCAAAGGTGACATCTCGATCGAGACCGAGTTTTTTGAGAACTCGATTGACTGTATGTCCTTCGCCGCAGTCCCAAACGTAGTGGAATTGGGCATTAAAGGTGTATTTGTTGGCCATCGTAAAGGTGTGACCAAAGCCTCCGGGATGCTCGTGAGCTTCGAGGATGTGTACGGTTTTGCCGGAGTTTGCCATCAAAGCTCCGAAAACCAGTGCTGATAAACCACTGCCGACGATGAGGTAATCTGTTTTCATGGTAAATTTCCTCGATCGATTGAATGGGGCGATCGTTGTCTATTTAAACTAACTATCAATTCTGAGAAAATTCTGAAGTCCAGCAACAATTTTTTGAGGCGCGCTGGTTTAAGGATTGTATTAAGGTCTGAGAACGGTTGCTGTTAAGCTTAACCCTCTTTTGTCACTCTACGCAGAGGAAAACTGGAAATAAGGGATATTGAGGTTTTGAAAAATTGAACGAGTTAAATTATTAACAAGCATTTGAAGTTTAAAAAAGCC